>JAUVLE010000307.1 GCA_030595905.1 Candidatus Cloacimonadota bacterium
CACAAATAAATATGCCGAAGGGTATCCATATCGATGGAGCAAAAAAACAGATAAGATAAATTATAAACTTTATGGAAGATACTATGGTGGATGTGAATATATCGATGAAGTCGAGAAACTTGCCATCGAAAGAGCAAAAGAGATATTCGGTGCAGAACATGCGAATGTTCAACCTCATTCCGGTTCACAGGCAAACATGGCTGCTTATTTTGCCTTGATCCAGCCAGGAGATACGATCCTGAGCCTGGAGCTTTCTCATGGTGGTCATCTTACTCACGGTCATCCACTAAGCTTTTCCGGTTATCTTTTTAATATTGTTCCTTATGGAGTGAATAAAGAAACCGAACAATTCGATTATGACGAATTAAGAAAAATAGCAAAAGAAGTTAAACCGAAAATGATACTTACCGGAGCAAGTGCTTATCCACGTGCAATAGATTTTAAGAAATTCCGTGAAATAGCAGATGAGGTGGGTGCAAAATTTGTGGTCGATATGGCTCATATTGCAGGTCTTATTGCTGCCGGACTTCATCAGAATCCTATCCCCTATGCCGATGTTGTAACCACAACTACCCACAAAACCCTTCGCGGTCCCCGCGGTGGAATGATCCTCTGCAAAGAAGAATATGCAAAAGATGTTGACCGTTGGGTTTTTCCCGGAACTCAGGGCGGACCTTTAATGCACATAATTGCTGCAAAAGCTGCCGCTTTCAAGGAAGCCCTAACAGAAGAATTTAAAGAATATCAAAAACAGATCATTAAAAATGCCAAAACACTGGCAGATTCTCTTACCGGAATTGGATTCAATCTTGTCTCCGGCGGAACAGATACACATCTTATGCTCATCGATCTTGGAACAGAAGAAGAAGGCGGACCTTCCGGCAAAAAGATGGAAGGATGTCTGGATAAAGCAGGAATCACTGCAAACAAGAACACAGTTCCTTTCGATACAAGAAAACCGTTCGTTGCATCGGGAATTCGTCTCGGCACTCCAGCCGTTACTACCCGCGGGATGAAAGAAGAACAAATGAAGCAGATCGCAGATCTTATTAAGCAGGTTAGTGATAACTATCAGGATGAAGATAAATTGGCAGAGATCAAGAATGAAGTTAGGAAATTCTGCGCTTTATTCCCGCTTTATAATGATTTATTGAAAGAATATAAATAGAGAAATAACAGCACTTCCAAAGCCTGCCGAGCGGTGGGCTTTTTTTATTACTAAATCATATTTTAAACCTTACTATATATTACTATTATATGGGTAATATTATATTCATCAGTCTTTCTTTTATGTCTCTTAAAAATAATTGTAACTCTATTAAAAATCATCAAGTTGAAATTATTTTATTGACACGAGAGCAAATAAATAAAGAATATACTATGTTTTTTATTTCAAATAATTTATTTGTAATAAGTTGTGTTAATTTTTTCAAATGGAGAAAAAAGATAAATGAATATAGAATTTCATTATTACATTACAAAGTATCTGGCTCTGGAAGCAGGTTTCGATAAAGATGAAGCAGAGATAATCGCCTATTCTTCCCAATTCGTAGATAATAACTCTATCCGCTATAAAATTGAAACACCATATAAATCTATTTATGAAAATTATATCAGTCAGACCATGAATATTTTAAAGCCAAAGAAAAAACTTATGAGGGTATACCTGCTTTTTCATTTTATACCGGGAAATCCAACCAGTTATAAAGCCAGCCGAATAGATGGAAAGATGCATGTTCTGATGACTACTCCCGCAAGCACATATTCCCAGGAAATATTTTTCGATACAACAAAAACCGAGAATCTTTATCTTCTTGGAATAGCTTCTCATATGCTTTCAGATACGATCTCTCATCAAAACTTCGTTGGAAATTTCGATGAAATTAATGCTATGAAAGGTGTATGGGAAACCCTTTCTCCAAATATAGGCCACGCAGATGCCGGCTATAAACCGGATATTCCAAACCTGATCTGGTTCGATCCAAGATTGATCGAAAACAACAGAACGATCAACAATCCGGAACGGGTTATCCAGGCTGCCAACAAACTTTACTCTAATTACCTGATGTTTACTTCCAACTCCTCGAACTGGAATGAAGTAAAAAAGACTCTGACGAATATTCTTTCTGATACTATCGATGAGACTCAACTTTCTTTATACAAAAAGCAAAGAGAATCCAGAATTATAAAATATAAGAATATCCTATCTGAGTTTGGTGGTGAAAACGATTATGACCCTGCTGCCTGGTTCAAAGATGCTATTGATGAAGATATTAAATTCCTTGATGATAAGAAATTTAAATTTGATCCCATAAAAGATAAACTCACATTTAAAAAAAATTATCTGAGATCTAACTGGTTCAAATTTCAAGAAGCAGTAAAAATGTATCAACGCTCAGCAACTATAAAACTTGAACCTATTTTTAACCAGTTAGAAATAAAGGAATGGTAATTCCGAATTTAAAAAATCAATTTTTGGGGAGGAAAAAATGAAAAATTTATTTTTTATTTTAGCGATTTTTTTGATCTCTTCTATTTTAATGT
>JAUVLE010000153.1 GCA_030595905.1 Candidatus Cloacimonadota bacterium
ATATCAAATCAAAAAGAAAATGATAAATACGATTATATGACCAACGAGCAGCTTGAAATAGATAAATTAGTTTACGAGATGTATAATTTAAACGAGGAGGATATAAAAGAAGTAGAAAACTGGTATTGGCGTCGTTATCCCAAACTGACAGAAGCGATAGAAAGAAAGATGAAAGCGAAAGAAAGGGGAACGGCATAAATGCCGTCGTTGTCTCTTTTTATTTCTTTTCCTATGCCTGAAGGCATAGGTTATTCATCAATAGCCCAGTCATTTATGGCTGGGTAACAGAAGTGAAAAAATGATTATTAAAGGAAAAAATGTAATTTTGAATCCGACACCCAAAGAAGCAGATAAGATATTCAATGTGGAAAAAGAGACTATCATTCTGCGACCTTCGATAACCAAAGAACCGACTGAGAATAATCATTCCAAAATAGAAAAAGTTTTAGTTGATCTGTATATAGAAAAGGATAATATACAAATTCTGGATGAATGGGAATATAAAAGAATCTTTGAAAATATAGCAAGCAGAAATTCAATTCATATTGATGTATTTCATTATTATATAAGGCGAAGAAAGTTGTCCGTCAAATGTCCTCTACACGCAATAATAAATAGATATTGTGTAGAGAGGACAAAAGAATATGGGAAATGATTAAGGAATGGGAATATGAAGAGCTTTTCAAAAATATTGTATCCTGATCGAGAATTCTTAACGCAAGTATGATGAAATATAATAAGCGTTTAGGAGATATTCAAGCAAATCCCCTACTGGCAGTAATCGAGAAATACTGTCGATAGAGGACAAAATAAAAGAAGGTAAATTATGATCAGCCGCTCAGACATTATTGATAATAGAAAATTATTCTTGAAAGACGCAATCAACGACATGCTTGAAGGCAGTGATAAGATCAAGTTTGCAGTTGGTTATTTGTATCTTTCCGGGTTTTATCAGATAGCAGATAATCTTGAGAGATTGGAAGAAGCTAAAATCCTCATCGGCTCCAACATGAACAGGCAATTGATGGAAGCTTTGGCAGAAACCATTCAGCCGGAAGAATTAAAAGAAGAATATTCAAAACAGCAATATCAGCGAAATTTGGAAAAAGATAAAATAAAAGACAATCTTGGAGAGAAGATAACCCAAAATTTGCAATCTCTCCCTCACTCAATCCAAAGGCAAAAAGAAATCCGGAAACTTGTTTCGCTTGTAAAAAATAATAAAATAAGAATAAAAGTTTATACAAAATATCCTCTTCATGCAAAAGCTTATATCTTTAAATACAAAGAAAACATAGCTTCTGCTTCCCGTTCCGAAGGCATTGCTGTTGTTGGTTCTTCAAACCTGACAATGAGTGGTTTCTATCATAATACTGAATTAAATACTTACGTAAGAGGACAGAAAAACTTTGAAGAATTGAATATATGGTTTGATGAATTATGGAAGGAAGCAATTCATTTTGAAGAAACATTAAAAACTATTTTTGAAAATTCCTGGGCAATAAAAACAGTAAATCCTTATGATATTTATATTCTCACACTTTATCATTTAATAAAAAGTTCAATTGAAAAGAAATCTGCAACTATCTGGAATTGGGACGGTATGCCGGATTTATTTCCATTTCAAAAAGTGGCAATTATGCAAGCTTATGAGTGGTTACAAAAATATAATGGTGTATTCATTTGTGATGTAGTGGGTTTGGGGAAAACATACATCGGTGCAGGTTTATTAAAGCACTTAAATAAAAGATCTTTGATTATTTCTCCTTCCGGATTGGTAGATATGTGGAAACGCTTTAAAGAGCGATTTGAGTTTGATGCGGAAGTGATTTCCAGAGGAATGTTGTATCGTGGAATTTATGATGATAAAAGTGTCTTAAAGAAATATGAAAGAAGGGATGTTGTTCTTATTGATGAGAGCCACCACTTCAGAAATAATGACACTAAAATGTATCGGGAACTTCAACCTTTCTTAATTGGTAAGCAAGTTATTCTGATGACGGCAACTCCGCAGAATACATCTCCTTGGAATGTTTACAACCAAATAAAACTGTTTCATCAGACAGAAGAAAATATTTTCCCAAATAAATTTGAAGAACCTCATCTACGAAATCTTTTCAATAAAGTAGAAAAGAATGAATATAAGCTTCCTGATTTATTAAAATATATCGTAATTAGACGAACAAGAAAACATATTAAACAATTTTATGTAAATGAAGATTATCAAATTCAATTCCCAAAACGAGAATTGAAAACAGAAGTTTACAGCATCAATGAAACTTACAATAATTTGTACGATAGTATTAATGATTTACTTAAACAGTTAAAATATGCTCGATATAATTTGTGGAAATATGTGAAGTCAGAAAAACAGGAAGTTGAGCCATATATTCAATTGAAAAAAGTTATCAGAACTTTAAAGATTTTTCACAAAATAAATCTCTTTAAAAGATTAGAGAGTTCGATCTTTGCCTTTAGAGTAAGTATTTCAAATTTAATAAATATTTATTCAAAATTTATAACAATTATTGAAGAAAAGCATATTGTACCGGCAGGAGAGAAAATCCAGGAACAAATATATCGTTATGAACTTAAAGATATTTGGGATAAGATTGATGAATTAACCAAAGATTACAAAACTGATGATTTTGAAATAGAAAAACTAAAATTTGATTTGAAATTCGACCTTGAAATCTTTAATCAAGTACACAAATATTTAGATACTATTCCTGAAAATGACGATTGTAAATATGATAAATTATTAGAAATAATAAATGATCTTCAAATAAATAAAAACGAAAATAAAGTTCTTATATTCAGCGAATATGCGGATACGGTTGAATATCTTCATAAACGTATTTCTAAAGAATTCAGCAATACAGAAGTTGTAAGCGGTCGAACATCCGGAAATGATGAAAAGGTCAGTGCTTTTGCTCCAATCGCCAATGAATATAATGGATACAAAGTTGTTGATATTTTAGTTGCTACAGATGTTGTTAGTGAAGGATTCAATCTGCAAGATTGTTCTTCTGTTATCAATTATGATCTTCACTGGAATCCTGTTAGATTGATACAACGAGCAGGCAGAGTAGATCGTATCGGCAGTGAAGCAGATAATATCTATATTAGAAACTTCCTCCCTGTCGCTCAAGTTGAAAAAGAAATACAGATCAAAGCAAAATTAGAAAGAAGAATTAAGGAAATTCATAAATATATAGGTGAAGATGAAAAGATATTAACTGAACAAGAAAAATTAAATGATTCGGCTTTATATACGATTTATGATAAAAGAGATATTGAAGAACTTGAAGCTTTGGAAGAAACTGATTTTACTTTAGATGAAGCTGAACAAATAATTCGTAATCTTATAAAAACAAAACCGGAGTATATGAATTTGATTAGCAAAATGCAATTAGGTTTACATTCATCAAAAAGAGCAATTATAATGAAAGGTTCTTATGCTTTTTTCCGATCTGGTGAATACTGTAAATTACTTATAAAAAAGGGAGAAAAAATATTCAGTGACATTAATGATATAATCGCTGTAATAAAATGTGAAACAAATGAATTAGAACAAAAAACTGATGAAAAAGATATTGATTTATTTTTTAATAATATCAATCAATTAAAAGGTTATTTTAAAGAATTAATTAATGAAGAAAAACAAAATATAAAAATCAATCATGAAATTAGGAAAACAAAAAAGAAACTTCAGGTTTTAATTAGAAATAAAACGAATTCATCTGATTTCCATGAAAATGCTGATAAAATTGACAGAGTATTAAATGCTCACTTTCCACACCATTTAATACCTTTACTTAAACGAATAAATAAAGAAGAAAATAATGATAACTTCTTTTCTGAATTGGTAAAATTATATAATTCTGAGAGACTTTCAGAAATTATTAATAATGATTCGGATAAAATAGACCCGATTGAGTTTATTTGTGGAGAAATTATTAAATGAGGAAATTATGTTAGGCAGAACAAAGAAAATTCATTTTGTAGGAATCGGCGGCATTGGTATGAGTGGAATTGCAGAATTGCTTTTGAATCAAGGCTTTGAAATTTCCGGTTCGGATATGGTTTGCACGGAAATTACAGAACATCTTGTTTCACTGGGAGCGATAATTTCAGAAGGACACGATGCTGCCTTGATAAAAGATGCCGATGTAGTCGTCAAATCTTCTGCGGTTAAAAATGATAATCCGGAAATTGCAGCTGCTCTGGCAAATAAAATTCCAGTCATACGAAGAGCGGAAATGCTTTCCGAAATAATGCGAATGAGCTACGGGATCGGCATTGCGGGAACTCATGGAAAAACAACCACTACTTCTATGGTTGGCAGTGTTCTCTCGGCAGCAAAACTTGATCCAACAGTTATCGTTGGCGGTATTGTAAAAAATTACGGCTCGAATAATCTTCTCGGCTCCGGAAAATATATAGTTGTGGAAGCTGATGAATTTGACCGTTCTTTCCTTACTTTAAGCCCGATAATTGCAGGAATTACAAACATCGAAGCAGACCATCTCGATTGTTACACCGACCTTGAAGGAGTTAAAAAAGCTTTTATTGAATATGCCAACAAAGTACCATTTTTCGGCAGTGTTATCGCCTGCCTGGATGATCACGGAGTTCAATCGATAATACCGGAAATAAAAAAGGAAATTCTTTCTTACGGACTTTCTAAACAAGCTGATCTGCGTGCAGATAATATTGAAATGAAAGATTTCAAATCTCAATACACTGCCATTTTAAATGGAGAAGTTTTGGGAACTATAAATTTAAACCTGATGGGAATTCATAATATTTTAAATTCACTTCTTGCAGTTGCTGTTGGAATCGAGCTTGATATTCCTTTTTCTTCTATCAGAAAAGGATTATCCGAATTCGAAGGAGTATTCAGAAGATTTGAATACAAAGGAGAAAAAGACGGGATCGTTGTTTATGATGATTACGCCCACCATCCAACAGAAATCGAAGCAACTTTAAAGGGCATTAAAGACAGCATAGATAAAAGAGTTGTTGCGGTTTTCCAACCTCATCTTTACTCCAGAACACAGGATTTCTATGAAGATTTCGGGCGTTCATTTTTTTATTCTGATGTACTGATCGTCACTCCTATCTATCCGGCACGTGAGAAACCAATTCCGGGTGTAACCGGCAAATTGATATCTGATATTGCAATTCAAGCCGGTCATAAGAATGTTCATTATGTGGAATCTAATGAAAAAATTCTTGAAAAGATAAAGGAATTATCCCGATCCGGAGATATTGTTATCACAATGGGAGCAGGTTCGATATACAAATTTGGAGAGAGTTTTTTAAAGGCAAATCAGAGAAAAGTAAAGAAAAATGGAAAAAGTATTTGACAGTAAAACGCTAACTTCAATTCTTTCAAAGAGTTCCTTAAAGGATTACTCTAATATTCGAATTGGAGGTAAAGCTAAGTATCTCTTTATTGTAAAGAGAGTTAGTGATTTAAGTCTGATCATAGCTCAGGCAAATAAGGCAAATTTGAAGATCCTGCCGATTGGCGGAGCTTCAAATATCCTGTTCGGAAATGTTGGAGATAGAGTGTTAATACTCGACAGATATCTTCCCCAAAAAATCGCATTCAGAGGGGATGAAATTGTAGTTTCTTCGAACTACAATATAAATGCTTTCATCGATGAGATGATGAAACATGATCTGGGTGGATTGGAATTTTTAGCGGGAATACCTGCTCACATCGGAGGTGCAGTACACATGAATGCAGGAGCTTTTGGAAAAAGTATTTCCAGCTATTTAGAATGGATTGAAATCATCAGCTTTAAAGGGGAAAGAAAGATCATTCCAAAAGAAGAGCTGAAATTTGATTATCGAAAAACATCGATAAACGATTTCATCATTAATGCTGCTTTCAAGTTGGAATCCAAACCTGAAAAGGATATTTTTTCCGAGGTACAGGATATTATTTCCAAACGAAAGGAAAGGCATCCTTATGATCATCCCAGCCTGGGAAGTATTTTCAAGAATCCGTCAGGAAACTTCGCAGGAAAAATAATAGAAGAATGCGGATTTAAAGGAACAAGGATCGGAGATGCAGAAGTCAGTATGAAACATGCTAACTTTATAATAAACAGGGGAAATGCTGTTTTCGATGATATGATAAAATTGATCGAACTTATAAAAAAAGAAGTGTTCGAAAAGAAAGGTATAATGCTCGAACTCGAGATCAAGGTAATAAACTGATGAAAAGAAAGAGAACAGGTTCAAGCAGGTTTTATTTCTATTTCATTCTCAGTATTATGGTTATCTTCTTTGCCTGCTTTGGTATCAGAAGCCTTGTTACAAAGATGAGCTTTTTCAATATATCAGAAATAAAGGTCTATGGAAACTATAATCTCGAAACCGAATTTCTCTCCAATATGTCAAAAGACTTTTTAGGAAAAAATATATACCTTGTTTCAAAAGAAGATGTTCTAAAAAAATATGAGAACATCATCAGGATCGAAGATGTTAAAGTATCAAGAATCTTCCCAAACAAATTAAAGATAAAGATCATTGAAAAGATCGGAGTCTATTTCATCAAAACAAGCGAAGGTAAATTTTTCCCGATAGATGATAAAAGAACTATTCTTGATAATGATAATTTCTATTTAAAAGAGATGGTTCCGATCATCGAAACAAATATTCCTGCCTCGAAAATTACTTTCGGATCGGAAATAGAAAATGAATTTGTGGAAAGAGTGTTCGAATTGTGTACAATAATAGAAACCGAAGACCCTGATTTCATTAATAATATTTCTGAATTCTATTGTGCAGAAGATAACATCTTTATGGTCGAAGCAAATACGGGTTACCGGATAGTTTTTGGAGAGGGGAATATTAAAGGCAAATTGAATAAATTTAGTTTCCTGGAACAAAACAGGACTTTTAATAAAGGAACTATCATAGACCTTCGTTTTCAAGACCAGCTTGTAATCAGGTCGGAGGCAAAATGAAACTTGGACAAATAATCACAGCTATGGATATAGGCACAACAAAGATATGTATGATAATTGCCATCAT
>JAUVLE010000298.1 GCA_030595905.1 Candidatus Cloacimonadota bacterium
GAAGCTTATGAATCTGCAAAAATAAATAAAAAAGAAAATACATGCTGGATCGATCTTTTGAAATATAAAGATGTCTCTTATTGTTATAATAAACTCGAAGAAGGGATTTGTAGCAATTATCCGGAAATAAAACAGATAATCAATCATCTGCTGGATAATGGAGCAAAAAAGGCAATACTTTCCGGAAGCGGAGCAACTGTGATCGGCTTTTGCCCGGATAGGAAAACAGTAGAAGAATTAGCAAATTATTATTCCGGAAAAAAATATTGGAACCATGTAACAAAAACCAAAAGGAGAACAAAATGGAAATTACAGATGTAAAAGTATTTATCAGAGAAAGTAATCAGTTAAAAGCATTCGTGAATATCGTTATCGACGATGCATTCATTATCAGAAACATTAAGGTTATTGAAGGACAAAACGGTCTTTTTGTAGCCATGCCCAGCCGAAGAGTCAGTTCCGGGGAATATCGAGATATTGCTCATCCTATCAACACTGAAACCAGAAATGAAGTTGAGCAGATCATCATCAAAAAATATAAGGAAGTGCTGCAAGAAGCTTTATCTGCTGCTGAAAACACAGAAGAAGACAAAAAAGAAGAACCAAAAGAAGAACCAAAAGAAGAAACAACTGAAGAAGACATTCCAATAAAAGAACCAGCAGAATAAATAAAAAATGTTTTCAAGGCTTAAAATATTTACAGGAAATGCTAACGTTGAATTAGCGAATGAAGTAGCAAAGTTTGCAGGTATTCCCTTAGGAGATGCAGAAGTCTTCAAATTTTCTAACGATAATACATTCGTTAAGATAAATGAGAACGTCCGTGGAGCCGATACTTTCATAATCCAGCCAACATGTTATCCGGTAAACGATAATATGATGGAATTGCTGATAATGATAGATGCTCTTAAACGAGCTTCAGCTCAAAGGATCAACTGTATTATACCTATTTTCGGATATGCCAGATCAGATAAAAAAGATCAAACAGGTGTTCCTATTACAGCAAAACTGATCGCAGACCTGCTTACAAAAGCCGGAGCGAACAGGATAATTGCCATGGATCTGCACTCGGATCAGATTCAGGGTTTCTTTGATATCCCTGTTGATCACCTTTATTCGATGCCTATTTTTACCAGATATTTTAAAGCCAATTTAGACATTTCTAATGCCGTTGTGGTTTCCCCGGATACCGGAGGAACTGCCAGGGCACGAGCCTTTGCAAAAAGGCTGAATTGCAATCTGGCAATTGGAGACAAGCGGAGGACAGGAAACGACGATAAAACTGAGATATTAAATATCATTGGTGAAGTCGAAGGAAAAACAGCAATACTATTTGATGACATAATAGATACAGGAGGAAGCCTGTGTAAAATGTCTAAGGGATTGATGAATAATGGAGCAAAAAGGGTCTTTGCTGCCTGTGCTCATGGAATCCTTTCCGGAAATGCTATAAAAAATATAGAAGAATCTCCAATTGAAAAATTATTTATTACTAATTCTGTTCCTCTGTCTGAGGAAAAGAAAAAATGTAAAAAAATAATCCAGCTTTCAATAGCCGAATTGCTGGCTATTGCGATAAAAAAAATACATATTGAGGAGTCATTAAGTATTTTATTCAGATAGACTACTTACCCACAAAATGGGATGACAACGGAGGAAACAATGAACATAAAGCTCGAAGCAAAATCAAGAAAAGTAGAAAAAAGATCCGATCTTAAAAACTACCGTAAAGAAGGTCTTATACCGGCAATAATATACGGAGAAGGAAACGAAGGTTTAAAAATATTTCTAAATAGAATTGCTTTTCTGAAACAATATAAAAAAACTTTCGGAGAGGTTGCTTTTTTTGATATAAAAGTAGATGGAAAAGATTTTAAAACCATAATCAAGGAAAAACAGATTCATCCGGTTACTCATGAATTCGTTCATATAGATTTTTTACTACTTCACAAAGGTAAGCCGATCACTTTAGGAATCCCTATTAAATATATTGGTGAAGTACCCGGCGAACAAGAAGGTGGTCTTCTGGAAATCCTTCAAAGGGAAATAGAAATTTCCTGCCTGCCAAAAGATGTTCCTGATGATATTGTTGTCGATGTTTCTGCTCTTAATATCGGAGATTCAATCCATTTCGCCGATATTTCAATGCCGGAAAATATCGAAACGAATATGTCTGATATCACAACCCTGGTAGCTGTTCGTGCACCAAGAAAAGAAGAAGAGATAGAAGTTGAGGAAGAAGAGATCGAAGGCGAAGAAGGTGAAGAAGGTGAAGAAGAAGGTAAAGAAGGAAAAGAAAAGAAAAAAGAAGGTACTTCCGAATCTTCCAAAGATAAAAAAGAATAATGAAATTGGTGGTTGGGCTTGGAAACCCGGGGAAAAAATATAAAGATAATAGACATAATATTGGTTTTCTGATCCTCGATAGAATTGCAAAGAAAAATGGTCTTTTATTTAAAAAAAGAATAAATTATGACCTTGCAAAACTGAATAATTCTATTTTTATCAAGCCAAAAACATACATGAATAGAAGTGGAATAGCCGTTACTTCTATCCTTGCAAAATACAGACTTGATGATATCCTCGTAGTTGTCGATGATATTAATCTACCACTGGGAGAGATCAGGTTGAGAAGTGAGGGAGGATATGGCGGACATAACGGACTAAAGTCAATTGGTAATTCTCTTGGTTCAGATGAGTTTAAAAGATTAAGGATAGGAGTTGGATATCCTGATAAAAAAGAACTTGCTGAATACGTTCTCTCCGACTTTTCCAGAGAAGAAAATGATAT
>JAUVLE010000126.1 GCA_030595905.1 Candidatus Cloacimonadota bacterium
TGAACGATCCGGTAGATCAGCGGGAGAGATTGGAAGCTCAAAGTAAATTGCGTGAGATGGGAGATGTGGAAGCTAATGTAGTTGATGAAGATTTTCTGGAAGCACTGGAATATGGAATGCCGCCTACAGGTGGATTGGGTATCGGGATAGACAGGCTGATAATGTTGTTCACAAATAATACTTCCATAAAAGAAGTTATCTTCTTCCCGCAAATGAAACCGGAAGAATAAAAAAAATGAGGGGAAATGAAAACACAATTTAAGCAAAAGCAATTTACCAGATTTTCCAAAGCAAAAAGAAGTATCAAGATCGATTTCATCATTATCATCGCTTTTGTATTAATCATAATATTCTTAACAGAAAGACTTAATATTCTCGACAGTTTATCTCTCATATTTCAAAAAATTGATTTGCTTATTTTGAATGGAATAATATCAGCTCTTGTTGTCCTTTCGATAATATTTTTGATATTTACTATTTGGCGATGGGTTGAATTGAGCAGGAAGGTTTTGGAATTAAATATAGTTGAAACAAATTTGAATGAGTATATTGAATTTCAAAATATGATCACAAAAATATCAACACGATTTATTAATATTAAACACGAAAAAATGGATAAAGAAATCAATCTTGTTTTGCAGGAAATAGCAGAATTTGCCGATGTTGACAGAAGTTATATATTTTCCTTTAATGATGACAAAACTGAAATGTCTAACATTTACGAGTGGTGTAAGGAGGGGATAGAACCAGAAATTGATAATTTGAAAGATATATCGGTCGATATATTCCCATGGTGGATGAAAAAACTTAAACGTTTTGAAAATATTTATATTCCTTTTGTAGAGATGCTGCCCATAGAAGCAGAAGCGGAAAAAGAAATACTTCGTTCTCAAGACATCAAATCTTTGATAGTTGTTCCACTTATTTATGCAGGTGATCTCATTGGATACATGGGCTTTGATTCAGTAAAAAAGGAAACAACATGGTCGGAAAATATTATCTCTTTATTGCATGTTGTTGGTGATGTGATCGTAAATACTTTGGAACATAAGTTAATGACTGAAGAACTTCAAAGAAGCGAAGAAAGATATCGAACCATGATCGATAATGCAAACGATATAATCTGGATGATAGATCGTAATGGGAATTTTGTTTATGCTAATTCACAGGCAGAATTGGTTACCGGCTATAAATTGAAACAATGGAAAAATAAATCATTTATTCCTTTTATTCACCATGATGATCTTAATAAAGTAAATGATGTTTCCCAAAAGATTTTTTCGGGAAAATCTGTGCATTTCTCTACAAGGATTTATGATAAAAATAAAAAACTGATTTATCTTTCGATAAATACTGCTCCTATATATGAGAATGGTGAAGTTATCGGTACGATTAATTTCGGCAGAGATGTTACATATCGTAAAATGGCAGAAAAGATCATGGAAAAAGCGAATAAAAAATTGCAGATGTTAGCAAGAACAGATTCTTTAACGAAACTTGCAACCAGGCGGAGCATACTCGAGAAGATCGAATACGAGATCAAGAAATTCGAAAGAAGCAACGAACCATTTGTAATCGTGATCGGTGATCTTGATGAGTTTAAGCCGATCAATGATAAATATGGTCACAGTGCAGGAGATATGATCCTGAAATCAGTTTCAAAAGCAATGCTCTCATTTGTGAGGAAACAGGATGTTGTCTCTCGCTGGGGCGGCGATGAGTTCTTGCTGTTCTTGCCGCAAACCGGTCTGGAAGGTGGGAAAACGATCATTGAAAAGATCAAGGAAAAAATTGAGAATACACAGATTACATTTCAAGAACATAATATTTCTACTTCGATCACTTTTGGATTAAGTGTGTTTGGCAAACCTATGGATATCGATCAGTGTATTAAGATCGCTGATATGGATCTATATGAAAAAAAGAAGAATAAGAAAAATAATTGATTCTGCATTGCAGGAAGATTTCAAAAATGTTGGCGATATAACCACCGAAGCAATCTTTGCAAACGAAGAAGATTCCTTTGTCCTTCTTTCAAAGTCTTACGGCATCCTTTGCGGGATGGATTTTTTTCAGGAAACATTTCATATCGTAGATAGTAACTGCAATATCGAATTCAATTTTAAGGATGGCTCAAAGATCACGAACGGTGATATTGTTGCTTCGATAAACGGCAGAATATCTTCTATACTGAAAGCGGAAAGAACGGCTCTTAACTTTATTTCTCATCTGAGTGCCATAGCCACGAAAACCGGGGATTTTGTACGGGAAGCAGGCGATAGATGCAAAATTCTCGATACACGTAAAACAATTCCCGGACTAAGAGAATTCGAAAAATATGCTGTTAGATGCGGTGGTGGTAATAATCACAGGATGGGTTTGTATGATATGGTGATGATAAAGGATAACCATATCGATAGTGCCGGAAGTATCAAAAAAGCTGTTGGAAAGATCAGGAAAAAATGGGGAAGCAAATTCAAGATAGAAGTAGAAACAAGGAACCCGGAAGAAGTGAAACAGGCATTAATTGCAAAAGCAGACAGGATCATGCTGGATAATATGAGCCTGGATATGATGAAAGAAGCTGTGAAAATGATCGCCGGTAAATCTGAAGTAGAAGCATCCGGCAATATGACGCTCCGGCGAATAAGAAGTGTTGCCGCAACAGGTGTGGATTTTATCTCGGTTGGCGAACTTACTCATTCTGTTAAAGCATTTGATTTTTCACTTCAAAAAAAGAAGAAATAATGAACAGAAAACTGATAGAAGAAATAAAAAGTATCAGAAACAAATTAAAAAAGTCGGTTGTAATACCTGCTCATCATTATGAATTTCCGGATGTCGTTGCCCTTTCAGATTTTGTGGGAGATTCTTATAAACTTGCCGTAGAGTGCAGCAGGTTAGATTCCGATTTTATTGTGTTCTGTGGTGTAAGCTTTATGGCAGAAGGTGCTTCCCTGCTATGCAAAGAACATCAGAAAGTTCTGATCCCTGAGATGTCTGCCGGTTGTCCGATGGCAAAAATGATCGATATCGACGATGCCCAAAAAGTTTATGAAAAGATCAGGAACGAATTCAATAAGAAGGTTGTTCCTGTAGTTTACGTTAATTCTTATGCGGATGTAAAAAGCTTTTGCGGCGAAAAAGAGGGTGCAACCTGCACCAGTTCGAATGCAGCAAAGATCATTAAGTATTTTCTTGAAAAAGATAAGACCGTTTTCTTTTTCCCGGATTTTAATCTGGGTAAAAACACAGCTTTCCAACTTGGAATAAAAGATGAAGAGATCATAAAAGTAAACCGTGATCTTAGCTTTGATAGATGCAGCAACCCCGGGAGAGCAAAAATATTTATCTGGGATGGATTCTGTTATGTTCATAAAAAATTTAAGGTTACGGATATTGAAAAATTAAGAAATATGTATAAAAATATTAGTATCATCGTTCACCCGGAATGTGATGAAGCAGTGGTCAGAGCTTCCGACCTGTCCGGTTCTACACAGAAAATATATGAATCTATAAAAGACTCACCTTCGGGTTCTGTATGGGGAGTGGGGACAGACCTGAATTTCGTAAAAAGGATCGCATCAGAATTCAAAGATAAAACCGTGATCCCGCTCTGTGAATCTTCCTGTGCGGATATGGAAAAAATATCGTTGGAAAAACTCAGAGATTCTTTACTCTCGATAACTTCCCGCAAAGATGATGAATTGAAATATGAAATATCTGTTGCTTCCAAATACAGGAAAAATGCAAAAAAAGCACTGAAGAAAATGATCGAAATAGTAGAAGGAAATTAAATTGAGAAATATATATGATATTATTATAATCGGGACCGGAATCGCAGGACTTTCTGCTGCAATATTCCTGAAAGAAGCAGGATTAAATGTGCTTGTGTTAACCAAAGAAGATAAGATCGAAGAAACGAACACTAATTTTGCACAGGGTGGAATAATTGCCTGGAAAGAAGGAGATGATCCCGATAAGCTTGCAGAAGACATAATGAAAGCCGGTTGTTATTATAATAATAAAAGAGCAGTTGAGATTTTTTCTAAAGAAGCACCGGAGCTTGTTTTTGAATTTTTTATAAATAAACTGGAAATGGAATTTACAAAAACCAACGAAGGGAAACTGAATTATACCGAAGAGGCTGCACATTCGTCCCGACGCATTCTTCATTATCAAGATCATACCGGTGATAAAATCCAAAGTGCTCTGATCTCTTATGCAAATAAGATCGGTTTGAAAATTCTACGATCACATACTACTGTGGACATTATTACGAACAACCATCATTCTTCCGATTGCCAGGAATTATATAAATTACGCGAAGTTATGGGGCTTTATGTTCTGGATAATTTGAAAGCAGAGATAGAGTCTTTTTTTTCTCATTATGTTATTCTTGCCACCGGCGGTATCGGCAATCTATATCAGCATACGACCAACCAGCCGTTTGCAACAGGCGATGGCTTGAGTATGGCTCATAGAGCAGGCGCAGATATTATCAATGCGGAATTTGTCCAGTTTCATCCAACTTCCCTTTTCCATAAAGATATAAAACGATTTCTTATCTCAGAATCTTTGAGAGGTGAAGGAGCAAAGCTCATCGATCATAACGGCAGACAGTTCATGAGTGATTATTCAGATCTGAAAGAACTGGCTCCACGCGATGTTGTTTCACGGGCAATCTATGAAGAAATGAGGCGATCCGGCAAAGAATATATGCTTCTCGATATTACTTCATATTATAAGGGAGATATTCCGATACGTGATAGATTCAGCAAGATATACGAAACCTGTAAGAAAGGCGGAATAGACATAACCAGGCAACCGATCCCGATTGTTCCTGCTGCACATTATTTCTGTGGTGGAATAAAAGTAGATATTCATGGCAGAACTTCTCTCAAAAACCTTTATGCTATCGGGGAAACAAGCTGCACCGGACTTCACGGTGCAAACCGTCTGGCATCATCTTCATTATTAGAAGGATTATTCTGGGCAAAAAAAGCAGCAGAAGATATTTCTACAAATTTTGAAAAGATAACAAAAGAACGGTTCGATACTGTGCCGGATTGGTTAACGCCAAGATATACAGAGGAATTTGATCCTATCCTTCTGGAGCAGGATTGGAGGGCAATACAACTTACAATGTGGAATTATGCAGGCATCATCAGGACAATAAAAAGATTGGACAGAGCTAAATCCGACCTTGAATATTTTGCTCACAGAATATTTAAATTCTACAAGGAAGCAGTTCTCACACGCCAGATAATCGAACTGAGAAACGGCATTATTTCTGCAGGTATCATCGTGAACGCCGCAAGCCACAACAGCAGATCTATAGGGTGTCATTATATAAAAAAATAGTTATTCCGGGAGATCGATGTTCCATTTAAAATTAGCACTTAAATATCTACGGGGAAGGAAAAAGATATTCTTTACTTTTTCCAATATGCTTTCGATGTGTGGAATAATTATTGGTGTGTTCTCTCTTTTGGTGGTATCTTCTGTTATGAACGGATTTGATACCGACATGAGAAACAGGGTCATTGCATCAAAGGCAGAGATCAAGATATTTAATAAAGACCATTCACCGATAAAGCAATATGACCTTCTCTTGAAAAAGATCATTGAATTACCGGAAGTTGCCGGTGCTGCTCCTATCTGCGAGAATGAACTGATGATTCAGAAAAAGAATGATCTTGCTTCTTCCATCTGCTATGGGATCGATTTTGAAAAGCAAAAAAAAGTCACCGAAATATTTAGTAAAATAGTTGTCGGCGAACCTTCCAAAAAATTATTAGAAGATGATGGAATAATCATCGGACTCGATCTTTCTTTAACACTGAGTGCAACAGTTGGCGAATATATCCAGCTTTCTTCCCCGATCGGAACGGAACCTACTCCCTTTGGTCTGCTTCCCAGAAGTAAAAAACTAAAAGTGGTGGGAATATTTATTTCCGGAATGCCGGAATATGATAGGGTATTCACTTACATCTCTCTTAAAAATGCTCAATATTTTTTAGGTTATACGGATAATGAAATTAATCATATTGAGATCAGGACAAAGGATACCCGTAAATCAAAATCTATTTCAAGAAAGATCAGCTTACACCTGGAAAACAAATTCATAGTAGAAGATTGGAGTGTTTTTGATGCAAATTTATTTAATGCGATCAAGATGGAAAAGATCGTGATGTTCTTTGTTTTGATTTTAATGATTATTATTGCTTCGTTCAATATGACCGGGAATTTCATTAAACTGGTAATCGAAAAAAGAACCGAGATAGGCGTACTGAAAGCCATGGGAGCTTCCGAAAAAGATATTATTAAAATATTTTTGAATGTTGGAATGATAATCGGTATCCTGGGAACGTTCATCGGGTTGGTGCTGGCAATTTTATTACTTGCTGTGCAATATCATTTTCACCTTATCAGAATTCCTGTGCCGGGATTTCCACTGCAATGGTTACCCGTTGAAACAAGAATACGGGATTTCATTTTCGTTCCTGTTATCGTTATCATTATCAGTTTTTTATCTACTGTGCATCCTGCAAAAAGAACCGTGAAAATAGACCCGATCAAGATCATCAGGAACTAAGTTGTCCGCCTGTCGTAAAGTGATCGTCTGACAAACGAGGATTAAAATGGAATTGAAATATATACATATTTTATTGAATGTAGAAGATAATTTTTTGCCTAAGGCAAAATATGTTTTTAATACATTCTGTCGAATCCTGGGACTTAAAGCGAAATTTTTTACAGGAATGACCCCGGAAACAATTCACATTTATTATGGAATCCGTGTTGAAGAAAAATATCCCATTCATATCTATTATAATGAAGATGCTGCAGAGTATTTTTCAGAGAAGAAACTTTATCCCCATGAGGACGTAAACCTGGTAAAATACAGGGATGAATATATCCCTTTTCTTTTCTCGAAAAAAGGTGAGATATTCAACATCACTTCACAATCCGTTAGAATCAGAAAGGATATTATATCTTCTGCTTTTTATTTTCTTTCATGTTGGCAGGAGTATACATCGGAAAAGGAGATTTCTCCTTCGAGTCCATACGATTATTATTCATCTCTTCAATATCATTTTGGATTTGTTCATATTCCACCAGTAGACAGATATTGTGAAATGCTGGAAGATGTTATCAAAAATGCTTTCCCGGAATACATGAGAAGCAATATCTGGCCGCAGGGAAAAAAAATCGCCGTCTCCATTTCTCATAACATAGAATATTGGAATTTCTGGACTAACGAACATATCAGGGCAATGATAAAACGTAAGACACGTCTTTTCAAGAAAAAGTCTATAAAAGCATTATATAAGGTAATAGCTCATAAAATAAATCAGGCGGTTTACCATGATCCGTCATTGCTTATAAAAAAGATCATAAAAAAAGAAAGATCCTTTAAAACTGCTTCATCGATCTTTCTATTAACCAAAACCGATTTCCCGGATAACCGCAGGAATTATTTTAAGAAGTATCAAAACCAGATAATTAAGCTTTTTAAAGATGGCAGTGTAAACCTTCAGGGAAGCAAAGAGGCGGGATATCAATATAAATTTCTTCCACCGGAATTGGATAAGCTCAAAGGATTTTCTGCAAATGGATTCAGGATACGATATCTGAATTTTAATTATCAAAATCTTTTCAAAGTTCTGGAAAAAGGAGAGGTCAAATTCGACTCAAGCATGGGTTATGACGAACATATCGGATACCGTGCAGGAATATCATTTCCGTTTTTTCCCTTTAATATAGAAGAGAACAGACAGTTCAATATCCTGGAAATTCCAGTGATCATTATGGATAGAACTTTATTAAATCAGTACGGTGGAAATATTAGAAAAGCAAAAAAACGTGTCGAGATGATCTTTAAGAAGAGTAGGAAACACAAATCTCATATCTCCATTTCGTGGCATACTCATATTTTCGATAAAGTAGATTTTCCCGGATGGGGAACTTTATATTGGATGGTTATAAAGTATACCAAACACTACAGCGGATGGTTATGTTCATTGGATAAAATGTATAATTATTGGACAGGAAAATAAATCTTACTTTCTATTCAAATTTCATATATAATTTTCTAATTTAATTTTTTTATTTTTAAAAAACCTGATTATAAAAGCATTTCATAAAGAATCAAATTTTCTTTAAAATTTCTAACTTGACACCAGCGCTAACATATTGAAATTTAACAAATAAGTAAGCGTGATCAAAAGATTACGACTATGATATATGAATTAGTAACTTCTTAAGATATAAGAAGTTGTGAATTTATAAATATAGAAAGTAAGTAGAAAAGATTTTTTTG
>JAUVLE010000163.1 GCA_030595905.1 Candidatus Cloacimonadota bacterium
TCAATTTCAAAATCTATTGTTGTAGTTGGAGCGACAATATAAAACGGGACATCATAAGTTTTTGCGATTACAGAAAGCATGAAAGTGCCGATCTTATTTGCACTATCACCATTTACAGCAATTCTGTCAGCTCCAACCAATATCAGATCGATCTTGCCGTCACGGATCAATGTGGCTGCTGCATTATCGGCAATAAGTTTTGCCGGAATTCCCTCTTGAATTAGTTCCCATGCGGTAAGTCTGGCAACCTGCAAACGCGGTCTGGTTTCATCAGCATAAACAAAAATAACTTTACCATCTTCAAATGCAGCACGGATAACTCCAAGAGCTGTTCCATATTCCACAGTGGCAAGCGCGCCGGTATTACAGTGAGTAAGAATTGTAGCTTTTTGGGGAATAATAAAATTTCCGAACTGTCCCATTTTTTTATTTGTTTTTATATCTTCATCAGCAATTTGGTCTGCTTCGGTTTTTAATTTATGTAAAATTTCTTCGGGAGTATTACTATCAATTAATAAAGCTCTCATTCGCTTTATTGCCCACATCAGATTAACAGCGGTAGGGCGGGATCTATTAATAATATCACAAGCAGTTTGCATCTGTTCTAAGAATTGTGTTTTTGGAAGCTCAATGAATTCGAGAGCGGCAAGAACAACTCCATACGCCGCAGTTACACCGATTGCCGGAGCTCCTCTAACCACCATATCGGCAATTGCGAACTCAACATCTCTGTAATTCTCACAAATGAATTTTTCATATTTTTGTGGTAATGCTCTCTGATCTATTAAGAATAATTTATTGTTATTGAATTCTAATGAACGAATAGTTTTCTTCATATCATAAATCCTATATTCATATTTAATAAAAGAGAAAAAATATTACAACTTTAATGTGTCAAATTAATTCCATTTTTACACATCCCCTGAAAAAATATATTCGTGCAGAGAGAAACCCATTACCGTTCATATTAACCATTTCAATAATGCATTGGCTTTCAGCTTGCTGAAAACGATGCCAAAATTCTTCTTTTTTTTTATATTTAATAAACGGTTAAAACCGTTATTTTTTTCTGTGTGTTTTTGGTTCCCACGAATAAATTCGTGGGCTTCTTAGAAAAATCTCTCGTATCCAAACCCCAGCTTTGATATGTTAAAAAGACTTATTTCAAGTGGTATCCAAGCCAGAGCTTGACAACCAGAAGAAACCTGTCTTTCTGCCTGCCAAACCGAAGTAGTACGAAGGCTGGAGTAACTCTCTCAATTTCTCTCACGAAGAATCTCAGGTTTTGAATATGAAACCACAAAAATCATTTCAGCAACAGCATTTTTTTGATCTCTGTAAAGCTATCCGTCTGTAGTTTATAAAGATAAACTCCCGAACTCTGCTTTGATGCATCCCAATTAAAATTATGCTGTCCTGCTTCAAATTGGCGGGATATTATTCGCTGTCCTTTTATATTGTAGATTGATAGAATACCGGTCTCATTTTCTTTGATATTAAATTTTATCGTTGTAGTTGGGTTGAAGGGATTTGGGTAATTTTGAGATAAATTAGAGTGATTATTGATAACTACCTGTTCAACTGAAGTCATATTATCAGTTTGGTTTCCTGTACGGAGATTATTCCCCTGAAATGTTGACCATATCGAAGTATCCCTGAATATAGTACTCCTTGAAATATCAGGGTCATTTATTACCAATATTTCACCATTAACTGTTCCAAAGTAAATTTTACCAGTGTTGAATAAGATAGGACATACAATAGGTGAATCTGCGGTATATTGCCATAAAGCGGTTCCATCCTCTGTTGATAACGCATATAATTTACCATTATTAGAACCAATATAAATTCTACTTTGGATTTCAACTGATTCAAATAAAGCTCCAGTGCTTTTGATTGGGCCAAATTCATCACTCATCCAGTTTAATTGACCGTTATCATTTATTGAATAAACTCTGCCGTCAATGCAACCAAAATAAACATTATAATTACTGTCTATAAGTGGAGATGATTCAATAATAGTCGAACCGGATTCGAAAGTCCATACTGTGTTTCCATTGACTCCATCATCATTTATTTTGATTAACTGACCATTCTCATTGGCGATATATATGTTGTTAATATCATCCAATGCGGGTGTTGATGAAACTGCGACATTTGTCTCAATTATCCATTTATATATAACATTTCCAGGGTTGATTGTGTTAAGATCAAAAGCATAAAGTCTGCCATTAGTATTTATTACATAAAGCGTATTATCAGAGGATATTACTGCTGAAGAATAAACTGGTGCACCAACATTATATGACCAAATATTTACTCCGTCAGGATCAACAGCTTGGAAAATTCCATTTTGTGTACCAAGATAAATATTACCAACAGAATCAGACGCAACCGATGCTGTTGCTTCCGCACCAAGGGATAATGGCCATCCGGTATTACTAACGCCATTGGAATTGAATGAATACAGATTATAATCAGTTGATGCGATATAAACATTGTGATCAGGAGTAATTGTGGTAGCAGATTTAATATTACCATTAACGTTCAAGGTATATTCAATCTGTCCGCTATTGTTGAATCTATAAACACAATCTCCGGACACAGCACAATATAATACATTTTCTGATAATAAAGAAATTCCGCTTTCTATTATTCCATCGGTTTGATATGAAAATTCAATATCGGGTTCTCCAACTGTAATATAATCCACTTTTGTTTCAGTACCTGTATTTGAACCATCGCTAACTGTTAATGTTACTGTATATAAACCAGATTCTGTGTAAGTCCATTGAGGATTCTGTTCATATGAATCTATAGATCCATCATTATTAAAATCCCATTCCCATGAAACAATATCTCTTGAATTATCGTTCTCTACTATTTTTGAATTGTTTAATTTTTTAGTTTCTCTAACTAATGTCTGTAGCCCTCCGGTTGATAAATCTGTAAACTGAACATCGAGAGGAGCTAATCCAAGAAGAGGAACTGCTTCAAAATCAGTAACTATTGGTTCTCCAACTGTAATATAATCCACTTTAATTTCTGTATCTTCATTTGTGCCATCACTTACTGTAAGTGAGACTGTGTATACTCCAACTTCCGAGTAAGTATGATTTGGATTTTGTAGATATGAATCTATTGTTCCATCATTATCAAAATCCCATTCCCAGGACACAATATCTCTTGAATTATCATTCTCTAATATTTTTGAATTGTTTGATTCTTTAGATTCTCTAAGTAATGTCTGTAGTCCTCCGGTTGATAAATCTGTGAATTGAACATCAAGAGGAGCTAATCCAAGAAGTGGAACTGCTTCAAAATCAGCATCTATTGGTTCCCAAACTGTAATGTAATCCACCTTTGTTTCAGTATCAGTATATGAACCATCACTTACTGTTAATGTTACAGTGTATAATCCAGCTTCTGTGTAAGTCCATTGAGGATTTTGTTCATTAGAATCTATAGTGCCATCATTATTAAAATCCCAAAACCATTCAATAATTGGATTTCCTGATAAACCCATTGTAGATAAATCTGTGAAATCTACAATTAAAGGAAATATACCATTTGTAATATTTGCTGTAAAATCAGCATTAGGAAAATAAGGTATTTGATTAAAATAGAAAGCACCTATATCTGATATTGTTCCATCAGGATCATAATAAATTGGGTCTGGATTGCCAGCGTCAATACAAGGTGAATTTTCGGTAAGATAAAAAATCAAATTAACCGGATCAACAAATAATGGGTCCATAAAGAGATTGAAATAAGTATCGCAAGAATCTCCATTTGCATTTACTGTTACAATCTCTCCAAATGCTGATGGAATAACACCGCCAGAAGCAGCATAATCGTTTAACCAGAATAGATTATATTCTAATGATGAAGGTGGTGAAGATGCATATATACCATAATAAATACCATAATAATTATCATATAGAATATTATTCAGGATGGTCAGGTAAGAATGAGAATCATAGCAGTAGATTCCAGAATTATTATTACAAATCGTGTTATTGCTGATGGTCGGGGAAGAATAATAGCAGTAGATTCCATCATAATTATTACTAATCGTGTTATTGCTGATGGTCGGGGAAGAATCAGAGCAGCGGATTCCATAATCATTATTATTACTAATCGTGTTATTGCTGATGGTCGGGGAAGAATGTGTGCAGTTGATTCCAGCATGAAACCAATCTCCGGTTCCATTGTATCTAATCGTGTTATTGCTGATGGAAGGGGAAGAATAATAGCAGTGGATTCCATTTATATTATTATTACTGATCGTATTATTGCTTATGGACGGGGAAGAAAACCAATGGCAGATGATTCCATAAGATGCATATTCAATTTTTGCATAAGAGATTACGCTATTGGAAGCGGTACTGCTATTAAATTCAATTTTGTTCCAGTCTTCGGGGTTTCCTGTAGGTTGTCCGGAAGTAAAACGAATAGTATCTGCTTCTGTTCCTTCGGCAAGTAGTTTTCCATAAATTGTAAATGAATAGTAATCCATAAATTTAACTGTAACACCGGGTTCAATTATAAGAGAATCTCCATCCGCTACAGAAACATCTCCAATCACTTGGTATATGTAATCAGCAGTCCAAATACCGCTTTGCGGTCCGGATACTTCTATCACCAAACCGTAAGAAAGGGTTACATCATCAAGGGTAGTATCTACAAATAAAGAAATTTCTCCTGGAATAGTATAAGGTTGCCAGCCTTCGTGAGAGTAATGGACAGTATAAATGCCTTCTTCAATTCCAGTAAGAAATGAGCCGTCTGTGTTTGTAAATGTGCTGTCAGTAACAGCAGAAGCAGAAATAGCATTAAATAGAACTTTTGTTCCTGAATAATCTGTTGCATTTTCCAAATAGCAAAAACCATCAACTGTAATTGTAGCCAATAACAATTGGCTACACATAAAAAATAATCCTAATAAAACGATTGTTTTTTTCATTGTTTCCTCCTGTATTAATTAGGTTAAATCAAATAGAAAGAAATTGAATAATTCACTCAACTTCTTTTTCTTTTTTTCTTAATTCTTTTACATAATTCTTAAACAACTTCTTTTCTGTTTTATTGGATGATTCCTTTAATCTATAAAGTCCAATATCTTCTTGCAAGGCATAAAGTGTTTTATAATTTTTATTTAATTTTGTATAAGATTCTTTATTTATCTCTACTTTATCTTTATAATTGAAATTACCTCCCCACAAATTTGACCATTTTTTTATAAATATTTTATAAACGATACTATCCCAATATTTTGATAATGTAATAATTATAATCCCGTGCATAACACCGCTAAAAATATATATAGATTTTCCTGATTCAAAAATTTTAAAAAAAATAATTCCTTTTGTAAAAAAATATGAGGAACAAAATGCAATTATCAACAAGACAAATGTATAAGCTGGATGATCTAATTTTATATATCTACCGTAAATATTGGCGTAATCTTCTAAGCTTCTTAGTCCTTCTTCATTTATTAATTTCTTTTCACAATCAGATGCATATCCGGCAAAAAGATTATAAAACCAATGCTGTACAGATGCTATAAGAAGATATAATATAGAGAACACCCACATTACACAATACAACAAACCTGAGATATTTTCAACAACCGCACCAAATACTATTAGATATCCAGCAAATAGTGTCCACCGTAATCTATCAGCATGTAACCGATAAGTATGAGCATTTGTATATACTATTTTATTATTTGGCATTGTATCCTCCAATTTTTTTCTTTTAGGTTTATACTTTTTTATAATCTTAACATCCAGCTTATATCAATAAAATTTTTCTGAGCTCTCTTAATTTTATTTATGCGGATTAGATTAAATAAATAGAAATAAATCACTAATATTAAAAATATAACAACAATATAACATGCAGATAAGACCTTTTCAACAAAAAATCTATTTATAAGCATTGCAATTAATAGAAAATTAATTATTAATAAAGAATTAAATAACCAAAATTCCGTGCTAAACTTAGAGAAATATTTAAGCTTATCCTTTTTATTGTATAATTCCTCAATTTTATTTCTATTGATATGACCCTTAATTTCTTGATTTATTATTTTTTGATAAATTATTGCTGTGTTTACATAGACAGTATGCCACATCTGGTAATTTATTATGACAAAGATAATTGCAATACCAAATATTATTAATGCAATATTTACAAAAATATGGAAAAATGTGTTTTCATTTATTCCTTGAAAAAATTTAAAATATAAGCCAAATAAAATGATAAAGAAATAAAATATTTTATCTCTATTATTGTCAGTTGTTCTAAGATTTTCGTTTGCCTGAATTAATAATTGTTCATATACGTTCATGATAACTTTCCTCCCAAACTATAGTTTGTCATTTTTAGTCACTTTTCTCTCTCCGAGATGATTTTTAATAACATTTTAATTAACAAAATGATGATTGGTTTTTTTTATTTTTTTTGTCAAATTATATTAAATTACAAAATAATATAAACAAGGAGCAAATTATACTTCTCTAACTTCTTCTTTTACAAAAACTTGATAGATAGGCTGACAAGAAACTTGACAGTAAGGTTACTGAATTATTTTTAGATTTTAAAATAAAGAGTGATATTACTTAATTAAAGATGTATTAGTAAATTATA
>JAUVLE010000265.1 GCA_030595905.1 Candidatus Cloacimonadota bacterium
TGGTGAAACCGGCGGAACAGAAATAACAAACCAACCAACCCTGAAGGGGTTGAATATCAACTCACCCCCTGTAAAAATTTTCAGCAAGCTGAATTTTACAGGGTAAACTGCTGTTCCGTCTTCGCCGGACTTACGCCCTGATCTCTTCAAAAACAAGAGAGGGAACATTAGAAGAGCATGAAGAATTACCGTAGGTGCGGAATGTTTTTATATGTCACCACTCTGTGGTTTTACACTCTTTCTTAGCTTCCACAGGGCTAACGCCCTGTGCTACAAACATTCCCACTCACTGAAGTGAGCGGACAATCTTTTCGCTGCAAGACAGCACGAACCCAAATCATGACCTTCGACTTTTTAACCCGTGAAATCCGCAGGATATTTCACTGGGTCAGTCGATGGAACAAGAACAGCCAGGTTGAATAAAGTTTCTTTCAACTTTCCGACTTTTCCAACAAGAAATTGTGAAAGAAAAAGACGTAAAGTATCCAAGAACCTTACTTATAAACTTTTTCAAAGTTATTCGGAAAAGCTGCCAGATGGGAATGCAAAATTTTTCTTTACATCAGAAATATGAATCAGATTAATGCATCCGTAATTTCATTTATTAAGGAAGGTGGATATGGGAAATAAGGAACAACTCCTATCTAAAGCAGATAAACTTAAGATGCATGGTGAATTGAGAAAAGCTATCACAGAATATCAAAAAATTATGGAAATTGAACCTGATAATGTTTATGTGAGTTACTGTCTGGGTGAACTATACTATATGCTGGGAGACATGAAGGATTCCATAAAGTATTATGAAAAAGCGGTTAAACTGGAGCCGGAATACAGTCTGGCTCTTTACAGGCTGGGAATTTCCTATTATCGGGCAACGAAATTTTCTAAGGCAATAAAGCTATTCATTCGGATAACCAAAGAAGAACCGGATCTATATATGGCATATTACTGGATGGGATTGTGTTATTACCATAGAGGGAATATTTCAAAAAGTGTCGAAGCTTTCAAAAATCTGCATGAGAAAAGTTCAAAATCTACTTTGGGATTCTACCAGATGTCTATTTCTATGGAATCTACAGGAAGGTTCAAAGAAGCTGTCCAATGCCTGGAAAAAATAGTTTCAGAAGACCAGAACATAATCTCTGTGCAATACCATTTGGGAGTTTCCTACCTTGGTTTAAAAGAAGTGGTGAAAGCTGTAAAATGTTTCCGGAAAGTACTGGAATTGAATCCTGAACACAAAGGAGCCCAGGAAAAACTGATAGAACTGCATACCGACCAGGAAATGCTCTACAAATATGGAGTGACATCCCACAAAGAAGATTATTCTCACGAAGAACTAACGATGAACTTTCACATCGGACAGGCATATAAAGGTTTTGGAATGATTCAAAATGCTTTTTCTTACTTTAAGAAAAAAGAAGAGAAATAGATAAATTCATTATTTGCTGTCAAGAATAAATAAAGCAAACCATATTAAGATAAAACAACACGCAATCCTTAAGTCAACTGACTTTGTCCGCTAACTCAAGTCCTGCAATTACTCTTTTACAGGGAAGATCTTAACCTCGGAAATAATTTCCGTTCATAAATTTTGATATTACTCATTTTTTCTCCAAGAAAAGATTATAGAATAATAAACAAATCTTTTTATTCTTTTTTTCTCCGTCAATCCTTTTCCCGATATTGTTTCTGCTTGGTTTCAGCTTGTATGGTTTTTGAAATACAGCTTTCAGATTTTTTTAGTCATTTTTGTTTCTTACTATTATTTCCAATACTTAAATCTTTTTCGGCATTCGGTTTTTGGTAGATAAGCACCTTTACTTAGAATTTCCTGCAGACTGCCGGTTGCTGTTTTCTTGTTAATTATAGAATGTTCTATCAACTCATCAAGGATCCACAAAATACCTTTAAATTCGATGCCTTCATTTTGTGCAGCTTCTCTTAATTTCTTATCTCCGGTTAATAAAATTGCTTTATACTTTTTTGCCAGAACCAGACTGAAAATATCGATAACAGAAGTGTGAGAATATACTTTATTCAAATTATATACTTCAACAAGTTCGTCAGATTCCAATGAATATATTTCGAATCCGGCATCAAGTATTTCTTCTGTTCCCGGTTCTTGTAATTCAATCTTGTCGGTGAAAGCATCAGAAAGTATAGCATCAGGAATTCCGAATTTGGATGGAAGCTGTTTGATTTTATCTAAAAGATTTCCATTATATAGATCTATTAAAATGCAAGTATCGAAGATCAGAAGATCCATTAAGTTTATAATCCCAGAATCGAATTTCTGATTTCCTGAACATTACAAGCTAAAAGTTCAGCCGCTTTAGATGGAGTGATAATATTTTCTGCCAGTTCCTGAAAAACAAGCTTTCTCATTCTGGTTGGAACTTCTTCAGTAATCTGTTCACCCGGTTCAATTTTGTGATTTATTTGTCTAAATTGAATGAACCAGCTTTTAGCATGTGATTCGGAAATTATTCCCAGATCTTTTGCCCGATAGATCCATTGCTGCATACTCATACCATATTTATGTTTCAAGATATGCAATTCTTCCCAGTTGAGATTATTGCGATGTTTTCCTAATTCTTTAAAAGTAACCTCTCGGGGAACAAGGAAGCAGGCGGAAAATCTTTTTGCAGCTTTTTCTTCATCAAAACCATCTTCGACATTCATTAGTAAATGACCGAGTTCATGAGCTAAGTTTGAACGTTGCCTGTCTCCGGGACATCCTTTTTTACTGATAATTACAGGGATAGTATCATTTGCCCAACAGGAAAGACCGTCGAATTTTACGTCACCTTCTATTAGGGCAACTTTGAAGTTGTTATCTTCTAAAACATCAATCAAGCTCTCAATCGGATCATTTCCCAGATTCCACACTTCTCTTATTTTTTCTGCAAGATGTTCGACATCATCAAAAGATGAAATACGCCTGGTATCATCTTCTGGTAAAATGACTGATGCGAAGTTATCTAAAAGATTTTCAGCTTCCATATAGCGTTCGATAAGATCTCGCACATTTTCTCTTATTGCATTCAGTTTTTTATTAGACATGGAAGATCGTCTTCTATAAGCAGGTTTGGATAGTTCAATATTAATTCTGGCAGGTCGGAAAAAATATTCTAATTTAACATCAAGTGCTTTGGCAAGAGCGATCATTTTCTTGCTGTTCGGCATTGCTTTACCTTGTTCGTATTTACTTATAGCCTGTTTGGAAACCGGTTCACTTATTCTATTTGCTAAAGTCTGTAATGATAAACCAGCTTTAAGTCTTGCAGATTTAAATCTCTGAGCAAAAATATCAGACATGGTCACCTCCCTTCTTGGTTGACAAGTTAATTCTATTAGTAGTAATGTCAACCAGAAAATTATTTTGTGAGTGATTCTGAAATAATAATTTCCGTTCATTAGTTTTGATATTACTCATTTTTTCTCCAAG
>JAUVLE010000226.1 GCA_030595905.1 Candidatus Cloacimonadota bacterium
AATGCTTGAAAAAAAATCTTTCTTTGATCCATAGATTTCTATCAATGTCTTTGAATAACCTGTTGCATAAATTTGTTTTGCTGCAAGATATTCTTCATAATCGAATGAAGATGGATTGGAACTTTTATTCAGTTTTCTGATGGTGGCAACAACTTTAATAAGATCACCATATTGCAGGTCGTTCTGCTTTGTAGAGAAAATTATTTTTCCTTTGACTTCTTCACCTGCTATCCTGCTCAACTTGAGTGTGAATCTGCAAATATTATCTTTGGAAATAACTTCGGAAACTATTCTGCCTTCGACGGGTTGGGTAAATTGCGGGTAATTTTGAATTATCGAATGAATGTGATCTTTTGGAAATTCATTCAGGATGGAAACACGAAAAAAGCCGAGGATAATGATCACAGCAGGCAGAAAAATGATCCTGAGCTTTTTGATCAGGGCAAGTAAGAAGGAAACAGCAAAAGCGATAGATAAAGTTATGATAGGAATATCAACGAACCTGCCGATAAATATTCCGATTATCCAGAAGATCACCGGTAGAACTAATGGCGAAAGATTTAACTGTTTTGCTTTCATTTTTTTCCTGATGGAAGCTGATAAGATTAATTACATTTAAGAAGACAATAGTGTTACAGGCAATCCGTTAAAACCAAGCAAATTCCTGTTTTTGGAAAAACAAAAAGATATATCCGCCGCAGGTGAATTTTTTGTTATATTTTAATTAATGTTCAAATAATCTTGCAGTGTTCTTTTATAGACTTCCTTGTTAGCAGAGATTATATCTTCAATTTCCGGGTTCTGAATATTTTTTTCTTTTTGTACAATATATTGAATAATCTTAAATATCTGATCGAATTTAATTTTCTTTTCCAGGAAGAGATCGATGGCAGCTTCATTTGCAGCATTCATTACAGCAGGCATAAGTCCACCTATTTTTCCTACTTCTTTTGCCAGGAAAAACAGGGGATATCGTTCTTGATTTACTTCCGAAAACGTTAATGGAGGCAGGTCTGTGATATTGGTCTTGAATATATTGGAATTTATATGAACGGGATAAGAAAGCGCATACAGGATGGGGATCTTCATTGTGGGAAAACTCATTTGTGCGACGATAGAACCGTCAACGAATTCAACAAAAGAGTGGACTATCGATTGAGGATGAATAACCGTTTGAATATCAGAAATATCTTTTTTGAACAACCACCGAGCTTCGATAACTTCCAGCCCTTTATTCATCATCGTAGCAGAATCGATCGTTATCTTGGGTCCCATTTCCCAGGTCGGATGGTCCAAGCTTTGTTCCACTGTAATTTTTTTGAACTCGCTAACAGGTAAAGTGCGAAATGGACCTCCCGATGCTGTTAAGATGATCTTTCGTACTTCATTTAGATTTGCTGTCCCGATAGCCTGAAGAATAGCACTGTGTTCGCTATCTACCGGAATTAATCTGGAGTTGGAATTTTTTATTTCTTCCGTTATCAAATGACCGGCCATCACCAGAGATTCTTTATTTGCCAGTGCCAGGTCTATCCCGCACGAAATTGTCGTCATGGAAGATAGTAACCCTGCAGAACCGGAAATGGCATTAAGAACGATATCGCATTCGATCATGCGTAATAGTTCCTGTAGTTTATCGTCTCCGAAAGTGACATTTATACTTTCAGGAAAGTCGGTAATTTTATTTTCAAGATATATATTTGTAATATTCAAATTGGGGATATTGAACTCTTTTGCCAGCGAGAAAAGTTTCTGATATCCGTTGTTTGCAGATGCCAGAACGATCTTGAAATCATTTGTGTGTTCTCTTATGACCTCTATTGCAGAAAGCCCGATAGAACCGGTAATTCCTAAGATCGCAATTTTTTTCATAAACTATATCCTATAGATATCCTGTGAGAATTATCCAGTTCGGTATTCTGCTCAAAAGAATAATTTAATTTCCAGTTATTTATATTCAGAGATAAACCTGTGGTGAAATTATCGATATCATAACCTATGTAAACATCGACTGCTTTATGAAAATTGATCTCACAGCCAAAATGATAATCAAGACTAAAAAAACCAAGTGATGCTTTTGAAGCAACATCTCTGTCTTCGGTATATATTTCCGTTCCAATATAAAAGCGGGAATTCTTTTGAATTATCGGAAAAATAAATTGATAATTAGCTTCAAGGTCGAATCCCGGATTCACAGTTTCGTGAGTTCCGTTCGACCAGAGGATCTGAGTTGTAAAAAAGTCCCTGATCTTGGCAGCCAGTATAATTTTTCTTGAAATCTCAAAATAGGTAGAGATATCCGCACCAAATCCGAATCCACTCTCATCAGCAAGATCGCGGTAGGCTATTTTGGGAGTGATGCCGATATTATATTTTCCGAATTTTCTGGATAGACCAAAGTAGATAACGAAATCAGAATTATTTACAGATTTATATTTGTATGGTCTATTCTTGTATGATAAGGAATCTTCCGGGTTTTCTATTTTTGTAAGTGGAATATCATCTATTCCGATGCGGGTAATAACAACAGAAAATTTATTATCGTTTCCCCAGATGGCAGAAACAGTGTCATAAGAAAGAAGTCCCATATATTCTTCGGCATGCATTATTTCAAATTTATTCTGCGAAACTTTTGTTAACAGAGCAGCATTCCAATAAGCAACGGCGTATGTATTTTCATCAGAAACTCCACATCCGCCCATGGCATAATTCCTTACACCGGCACCCATTCGGAATATCTCTCCTGCATATTTTGTGGCAGAAAGTTGTAATGAAAGCAGAAGCAGAGTGATGATCATTATTTTTTTCATATCTTCAAATACCTTTTAGATAACTTTTACAAATGTTCCTATGATTTTTTTCAGTTCACCATTTGAAAAAGATATAGTTAATTTTGCATCATTATCTTTTCCGTTTACATCAAGAATAATTCCCTTACCAAATTTACTATGCGCAATTTTCTGTCCAATTTTAAAATATTTTTGGTCTTCGATTACAACACTCTTTTTGGGCTTATCCGGTTTATATCGTGGAGATCGAAATTCATAAAAACTGAAGTCTTCTTTCGTTACGTATTTATCATCTATCTCCATAAGGAATCTGCTCGGAAGTGTATTCATTCGGGATTCATAGGTTCTTCGTGTTCTGGCGTAGCACAATTTTACGGTTTTCTTTGTTCGTGTAATTGCTACATAAAGCAATCGGCGCTCTTCTTCTATTGCATGCAGGTCTTCGATCGATCTTGAATGCGGGATCAAACCGTCTTCCAGACCTACTACGAAAACATGGTCGAATTCCAGTCCTTTTGCATTGTGCATGGTCATTAATTTTACGGCTTCTTCGTTTTCATCCACATTATCGATATCGGTTTGCAGGGATATATTCTGCAGGTAATCTGTCAGATGTGGTTTTTCACCTGTGTCGTGTTCATAATTATCGGAGAATTCATCTACAGCAGCAATGAACTCATGGATATTTTCTGTGCGTGTTATATCTTTGATATCTTTACTTGAATCATAAAGTTCGAGAAGGTATAGTTCTTTGATCACTTTTTTTATCAGGAAAGTCAGCGGTATCTTTTCAGAATCTTTTTTCCATCTGGTAAGGTGCGAAGCAAAATCATTGATCTTTTCTGCAGTGCTGCTCGATAGGTAAGAATTATTTCCGGTACAAAGTGTATTGAAAACAGTTTGATCTGTTTCAATTGAATGCTGCAGGATTTTTCCGATAGTTACTTTTCCGATCCCTCTCGGAGGAAAATTGATTACTCTCAGAAGGCTTTCCGAATCCTGAGGATTAACCAATATCCGAAGATAAGCGAGAATATCTTTTATCTCTTTTCGCTGATAGAAATTTACGCCGCCGATTATCTGGTATTTTATCTTGCTCTGCATAAATGAATTTTCAAAAACACGGGATTGTGCATTTGTTCGGTAAAGAATTACGCAATCATTCAAGCTTACTGTTTTTGAAACAAGTTTGGAAATTTCGCCGGCAACAAAATCAGCTTCCGAGTTTTCGCTTTCCAGTTTGAATATTCGGGGTTTCTCATTTGATCTGATATCTGTCCAGAGCACTTTTTTATGTCGCTGGGAGTTATTCTTTATCAAACAATTAGCAGCATCCAATATGGAATCCGGTGAACGATAATTCTGTTCGAGTTTGATCCTTAACACGTTCTTATAATCTTTTTCAAAGCTGAGTATATTGCGGATATCAGCACCACGCCAGCTATAGATCGCCTGATCATCATCACCGACTACGCACAGGTTCTGATGATCTTTTGCGATCAGGTTCACGATCTTAAATTGAGCATAGTTCGTATCCTGGTATTCATCTATCATCACATATTTGAATTTCTTTTCATACTTTTT
>JAUVLE010000277.1 GCA_030595905.1 Candidatus Cloacimonadota bacterium
AAAGCAGGTACACGAAATATGATTGAGTATTCCATAAATTCCGGATATATTGAAAGCTTCAATTTGGTATTCACGCCTACCGAAGAACAAAATTATAACGGAATAGTTTCGATAACAGACAATATACCAGATTCTGATGAAGAAATCATTGTAACGGGTAATGGTGTAGTATTTGCAGCTCCAACTATTGTAATATCAGTTCTTGCCCCGGATATAGAACTAAATTGGAACGATGTTTCCGGAGCTAATAGTTACAAAATATATCGTAGTGAAGATCCAAATATTATCTATTGGGGAGAACCGATAGACATAGTTACCGATTCCCATTTTATCGATTATAATGCAGCAATGTATCAACAATATTTCTATTATGTGGTGGCAAGTACGGAAAATGTAACAACAACTAAATAAAAAAAACGGGTGATCTCAAAAAAAAGAGATCACCCGTTTTACGTTTACTATTTAGAGTCCATCCATAAACTCCGAAACCTTGCGAATGATGCATCGGCTTGAGTAACAAATGATGCTGGAATTCTCTTGCCTGTCTAATGGTCGCAGACCTTTATGGAGGTTTTGCAAACTTAACCATCCGTAAGGTCTTGAAAATCTGACTTTACGGATAGACTCTATTTAGACAGTATCTTCGTATGCAACAGTGCAGTTTCTTCCCTGACTTTTTCCTTCATATAATGCTATATCAGCTTGTTTTATACAATTATTGATTCCCATATTGGAATGATAAACACTAAAACCAAATGTCATTGTTACAAATAGTTTTAAATCTTTATATTTGAAGACATGCTCTTCTATTTTTTCTCTAATTTTTTTTGTTACCAATCTACAGCCTTCCAGCGGAGTTTCCGGCAAAAGAAAAAGAAATTCTTCTCCACCCCAACGTCCCACGACATCCTGCTTCCTTAAAGATTCTATGAAAATCTTGGCTATTTCCTCTAAAATATAATCGCCGCAATCGTGCCCATATTTATCATTGAATATTTTAAAATGATCAATATCACAAATTACAATTGAAAACTCATTTTTATTTCTTTGAAAACGATATTTTTCATTCTCCAATTTCTCGAGGGTTTCATGACGGTTTGGAAGTTTCGTTAATGGATCACGGGTTGCTATCTCTTTTAAGTTATTATGTGCAAGAGTTAATTTCTCAATATGTTTTTTACGTAGATAATTTCTAATGAATAACACAATAACAAAATTGAATAAAATGATAAAAAAGAAAAGGAAAAGGTTTCTGATAATTATTTGCTTTTTTCCTAACGCTTTTTCCTTTTTGTATTTTGCATTTAATTCAGAAATAATTCTATCGACCTTTTCGGAATGTAACCACTCTCTTAATGCTATGCACTTTTGATAATGATAAATTGATCTTTCCTGATCATTCTGCTCATAGTATAGATCTGCCAAATTAAGCTGAATATTAAATTCAGAAATTTTATCACCATTTTCCTGAACGAATTCCAAAGCTAAATTGGCAAAATCTATTCTGTTTTCCAGAGGTAATTGATCATTTATAGATAGTTTTCGTAGATTTTCAACTTTTTCAAAATAATGTTCATCATTTGTATCTGCTGCTAAACCGCAGATTATACAAAATAGAATTGCTGCAATTATTATATTATATTTCATTATCAACGTCATCTTTTCTAAGTTTTTTGCCGGTAATTACAAAAGAAGGTTCTTCCGGAGATGAGATAAAAACACAATTCTTACCTTTTTGTTTACCATGATATAGGGCTTCATCAGATTTTTTGATACAATCATCGATTCTCATAGTCTTGTTGTAGGAAGCTATTCCGAATGTCATAGTAACAGAAATCTCTAAATCTGCAAAAACAAAAGGAGTAACTGAAATATTTTTTCTTATTTTTTCGGCTAATGATTTTGCTCCATCAATATCGGTTTCGGGTAATAACAGAAGAAATTCTTCACCTCCCCACCTGCCTACAGTATCCTGCTCACGAATAGAATAACGCATTAATTGGGCTAAAGATTTCAAAATAAAATCACCGCCATCGTGTCCAAATTTATCATTAACCTCTTTGAAATCGTCAATATCTGTCATAATAATAGAAAATACCTTACCACTTCTTGCGAAACGATTTTGTTCGTTCTCCATTTTTTCTATCATATCTCGCCGGTTGGAAAGCTCTGTTAATGGATCTGTTTTTGAAAGGCGTTGTAAAATTACGATCGCTTCGTGTAGTTCGATATTAGTTTTTTCTAGTTGCTTATTCGTGTTATAGGTAGTATAAAGTTGTCTTATGATAATGAGACCCAAAACAAATACTACAACAACAATTATTGGGAAAATCTGATTGATTCTATGTTGCCTTTCAATAATATCTTGAATTTCTGCTTGTAATGGTGCAAGCATACCAAAGGAATCTTCAATTGCTTTAGCATCGTCAATTTTATCAGCAAAAACAAATTGGAAAAATATAAAAAACAGCACAAAAATCAATGATTTTTTCAAGTTAACCTCCACTGGCGGAATTTGAAATAATTATATTCAATTAGTCAATAACTTTATTTTATTTATTAATATCTTAAGTCCTTTCATCAGAATATTTTTTTCTAATCCATAATTTATTCTTATCCATTTTTCCCCATTTGAACCAAAAAAACTTCCTGGTATTACAATAAGTTTATCACTTAATAATTCCTCAGCAAATAATTGATCGTCAGTATCGATTTTAATAAATATATACGGAGCAGAAGATGGAATTAAATATTTTAAATTTGAAATTTTCAATGCTTTGGTAATTAATTCGTAATTATATTTTAACTTAATTCTGATTTCTTCCTTTGGGTCATGTTCTTTGTTGGAAAGAGCTTTGATCGCAACTTTCTGGGAAAGATAAGGTGCGCAGGTGCATAAATATTGGTGAGTATTGATTATCGGTTCGATCAATTTATTTGTATTTGAAATACACCAACCAATTCTCCAACCGGTCATACAATGAGATTTTGAAAGCCCTGAGATAACAACGACATTATTTGAATACCTTAGAAATGAAGGGGTTAATTTCTCTAAATACAGTTCTCGATAGACCTCATCTACAACCAGTAAGATATTATTATTCTTACATATCGATATAATAAATTTTGTTTCTTC
>JAUVLE010000033.1 GCA_030595905.1 Candidatus Cloacimonadota bacterium
GAAAGATCATCGAAGAAATTCAATAAAGACCCTTTCATTATTTTACAGGAGCAGATAGCTATTTTCGAGGGGATCAATCTTACTCTGAAAAAGCTGTTTGAAACACCGATGATAATCCTGGCGGTAGGTCCCAAATTCCTGTATGATGCTAATTTTACTTCTTCCACATATCGTGAATTGTTTCAATATGTTAATGATGCAAAAAACGCAAAGGTTGGAAATTACCTCGATGATATTCAGAAAGGTATAAACTTGATGATATACGATCTGATGCAGGCTTCCGGGAATATGCAGCAGGGCGGCGGCAGCGGAAGTATGCAAAGTCTTATGCAGTCATTACAGCAGATGGGTCAGCAGCAGCTTGCTATGAATATGATGACGCAGCAGCTTATGATGCAGATGTCGCAGGATGGAAAGATGAGCCGGGAAATGCTCGGACAGGCACAGAAACTGGCGAGAGATGAACAAAGATTGGCAGAGAACCTGAAGAGGATATTGCAGAACGATCCCGAAGCTCAAAAACAGACCTCTGCCATCAACCGGATGATAGACGATCTGGAAGCGATCTCTCATGACCTTCAACGCGGAAGACTGGATAATGCCCTTATCGAGAAGCAGGAGCGGATACTGTCTCGTCTTCTGGATGCACAGAAATCTATCCACAAAAGAGAATTCAGTAAAAAGAGAAAAGCCGAACTTAGCGATATCGAAGATTGGGAACTTCCTGAAGAGATAAAATTAAAATTTGATAAAATGCGACAAAAAGCACTTCTGAATGAAGATTATAAAGATTACCCGAAGGAATACAGAGAATTGATACAGGAATATTTGAGATTATTGAATGAGAAAGCAGAGTAACTCAAAGTACCCGCTTTGAGAAAAGCAGAAAGCAGAAAGCAGAAAGCAGAAAGGAAAAAGTAACTCAAAGCTTTTGACCTGTGAAATTAAAAATATTTCACCGGGTCCCGCTTTGAGAAAGATTAAAGAATAAAGATCAAAGACGAAAGATTAAAGAAAAAAGCAATCCGCCTACGCAAAGAAAAGCATGAAGAATATTGCTACGGCGCGACAAGAAAGGAAAAAGGGAAAAGGAACTCGATCTGCTGGATCGAGAAAAAAGAACAGAATCCTTTGCAGTTCCCTTTTAACAAAAGGGAAAGTGAGAAATGCAGGGAGAAACGGCTTTAGCCATAGAGGAGTTTATATGAAAAAACTAATTATTATTTTAATTTTGTTTGCAACAGTTTTATTAAATGCTAAAATTTGGGTGCGTGAATACACTTACAATGCCGGTGATGCGGATAGTAAGCTGTCTTCCAGAACGATAGCGCTGGAAGAAGTTCAACGCCTTCTTCTGCAGGAGATAGGTGTTTATGTTCATTCCACAATTCAGAATGAAACCACGGAAGTAAGCGGAGAACTGAAAGAACTAACATCTAAACAGGTGGAGGTGATGACTGCTGGTGTGACGCAAACTACAATTTTAGAAGAGCAGTGGAATGGTGAAATATATTTCATTAAAGCGGAAATAGATGTCGATGAGAACGATGTTCTGAAAAAAATCGATGCAGTAGTGCAGGATGATGAAAAAACTCTACAACTCGAAGAATCCAACAGGAAAACAGAAGAAGCACTCAAGGAAATTGAAAGATTAAAAGGTGAACTGGCAGAAACAAAGGACGATATGGAAAGAATAAAACTGAAAGAAGAATATACTAAAACCAGTAACCAGCTTTCCGCAGAAGAACTTATTAAAAATGGTCATACTGATTTTATTTCCGGGAATAATGAAAACGCAATAATCCAGTATAAAAAAGCATTGGAATTGAGTTCGGAAGATGAACGAATTTATTACAATATAGGTCTGATATTACTCAGGCAGAAAAAAATTGATAAAGCTATGGAATTATTTGAAAAGGCTATAAAAGAAGATCCGGAATTCATAAGAGCTTACCTTGGTATTGCAGGTGTTTATCTTCTAAAAAAGGATTCTGAAAAAGCCCGTGAATATTATAACAAAGCATTAAATATTGATCCGGATAATGCGCTGATATACTTCAGCTTGGGAAAGATATGTAATATGAAAGGGAAATATGGAAAAGCTGTCGTAAGCCTTCGCAAAGCTATCAAACTTGATCCGAAATTATTAAAAGCTTACAACCAACTTGGCATTGCATATTTTAAACTAAAAGAATACGATAATTGCATTAAAGTATGTAAGGAAGCTATTAAAATAAATCCGAGGTTCGGAGAAGCTTATTTCAATATTGGAAATGCATATAAAGCCCGGGGTAAATTAAAGAGAGCAAAAGAGTATTTTGTGAAAGCTGAAGAAATGGGATTTTCTGGTAAGTAACTCAAAGCTTTTAACCTGTGAAATTAAAAATATTTCACCGGGTCTGTCTTTGAGAAAGACTAAAGAATAAAGAATAAAGAATAAAGGAACTTTTGTCTTATAAATATTCATTAAAATGAAAAAAGAACTTGCCAACTTTATTTTGAATCAGGAAAATACACTTGATTTTCATTTAAATGAAAATTGAGGTAAAAATGAATAATAAAAAATTAGGGCAATTATTAAAAAACAGGCGTAATGAATTAGGTATAAATCAGATCGATCTATCTGAGATTTCCGGAGTTGCACTTCACACTATCAGTGATATTGAATCAGGCAAAGGAAACCCTACGCTTCAGGTAATAAATAAGATCTGTGATATTCTCGGTATGGAATTGAAGATTGATGTGAAAGGTACAGGAGAATGAAAGGATACGTTTATTATAATAAAAAATTAGCTGGAATTCTGCAGAAGGTAGAAGGAGAATATTCTTTTAAATACGATGAACAATATCTCAACGATAAAAACACAAAATCTATAAGTCTTTCTTTACCTAAAAGTAAGCGGCAATATCATTCAAAGTTCTTGTTCCCTTTTTTCTATGGGCTTTTAACCGAGGGTGTAACAAAACAAATACAATGCAGAAAACTGAAAATAGATGAAAACGATTTCTTTATCAGATTATTAAGAACAACAGGGAAAGATACAATTGGATGTGTGACAATTAAGGAAGAGAAATGAAAGAATGCCTTAGCTGTTTGAAAAAAGTTGAAAAAGATAATTACTGTAATTCCTGCCTGAAGAAAATGTTTAATGGGAAAAATCCAATTTTGAATATCAGTAAAAAAGAATTCTCTCACGTTCAGTATGAACAGGTAGATCGGTTTTCAATTTCAGGAGTGCAGGATAAAATATCTCTAAAACTCGATAGGAAAAAATTAATTCCAACGAATGAAGACGGGGAATATATTTTAAAGCCTATCCCCGGAATTTCAGTTCCTTTATTTCAGAATGATATTCCAGCCAATGAGCACCTGACGATGCAGATTGCAAAGCAGTTATTTAATATTCAAACTGCAGAAAATGCTCTGATTCGTTTTTCTGATGGAGAACTTGCTTACATTACAAAACGGTTTGACCGTAAGGATGGGTCCAAACTGCGCCAGGAAGATTTCTGTCAACTTTCCGGAAAAACATCTGAAACATCCGGTAAAAATTTCAAATATGATGGGAGCTATCAGGAAACCGGAGGTATAGTTAAACGATTTTGTGTTGCTTATAGAATCGAAATTGAAAAGCTTTTTACATTGATATTATTTAATTATCTTATTGGCAATGGTGATGCGCATCTTAAGAATTTTTCACTTATCGAAAGTGTTTCCGGTGATTTTGTTCTTTCTCCGGCTTATGACCTGATAAATACTACAGTTCATTTTCCTAATGAAAGTAGAATGGCTTTGGATCTTTTTATAGATTACGAAACTGAGAGTTTTAAAGAAAACGGATTTTACAAAAAAACCGATTTTATGAGATTAGCTGAATTTTTTAAAATCAAACCTGAAAGAGTGATGCGCATGATTGATAATTTCCCTATAAAAAAAGAAAAAATAGAAAATATGGTAAAAAGTTCTTTATTAAGTAAAGATGCGAAAAGCAGATATTTAGAAATTGTTAAGGATAGGTTGAAAGCGATAAAGTAACTCAAAGCTTTTACCATATTGACTAACATGGCCCGCTTTGAGAAAGGAAAAAGCAGAAAGCAGAAAGCAGAAAGCAGAAAGGAAAAAGGAACTCAAAGCTTTTAACCTGTGAAATTAAAAATATTTCACCGGGTCCCGCTTTGAGAAAGACTAAAGAATAAAAATCAAAGACGAAGGATTAAAGAAAAAAGCAATCCGCCTACGCAAAGAAAAGCATGAAGAATATTGCTACGGCGCGACAAGAAAGGAAAAAGTAGAAAGCAGAAAGGAAAAAGGGAAAAGGAACTCGATCTGTTAGATCGAGAAGAAAAGAACAGAATCCCTTCAGTCTTTGCTAAAGCTACGCCTCGACATGTGCAGTTCCCTTTTAACAAAAGGGAAAGTGAGAAATGCAGGAAGCAAAATAAAGATCAAAGATTAAAGATCAAAGATAAAAGGAAAAAGTAACTCGATCTGTTTATCTGCCTTTTAATCGCCTTTGGTGATTTGGCATGGCCAGATCGAGAAAAGAAACAAAGTTTCCAGAGAGAAAATCCGGCAACTGCTGGATAGAGGGGTTAATATGAAAAAACTAATTATTATTTTAATTTTGTTTGCAACAGTTTTATTAAATGCCAAAACTTGGGTGCGTGAATACACTTACAACACCAATGATGCAGATAGTAAAATTACCTCAAGAGCCATAGCACTTGAACAAGTTAAAAGACTCCTGCACGAAGAACTGGGAGTATATGTACACTCAACTTTGCAAAGTGAAGAAATTGAAACAAGCGGTGAACTAAAAGAACTAACCGCAAAGCAAATTGAGATAATATCTGTCGGTGTAACAGAAACTAAAATTTTGGAAGAAAACTGGTATGGAGAAACATATTATATAAAAGCGGAAATAACAGCAGATAAAAACGATATAATAAACCGACTCAATAAAATAATGAAGGACAAAGAAAAAACAGAGCAAATTGAAGATTCTCGAAAAAGAACAGAGGAGATATTTGCAGAAATTGAAAGGTTAAAAACAGAACTTGCACAAACCCAGAATGTAAATGAAAAACTAAAAATACAAAACAAATACAACAAAAGCAGCAGCCGGCTTTCTGCGGAAGACTGGTTTCAGAAAGGTTATAATGCTGCTGAAATGGGCGAATATAATAATGTTATTCTTTATAATCAGAAAGCGATAGAAATTAATCCTGATTGTGCAGAAGCATACGTCAATATGGGAAATGCTTATAATAAAATAGACAACTACGAGAAAGCTATAGAATGCTATCAGAAAGCAATAGAAATTGACCCGGATTATGAAATTCCATTTAATAATTTGGGATGTGCTTATAATAAGAAGGGTAATTATGATAAAGCCATAGAATGCTTAGAGAAAGCAATAGAAATTAATCCTTATGATGCAGAAGCATACTTTAATATGGGGACTTCTTATAGACATAAAGGTAAATATGATAAAGTAGTAGAATACAATCCTGATGATGCAGAAGCATATATTAATTTTGGAGGTGCTTATTTTAAACAAAGTAACTATAAGAAAATTATAGAATGCTGTGAAAAAGTAATTGTGCTAAATCCTAATAATGCAGATGCATATATCAATTTAGGAATTGCTTATGATACTATTGGTAATAATAAAAAATCAATTGAATATTACATAAAGGCAGCAAGATTAGGTCATAAGTATTCTCAAGATTGGTTAAGAGAAAATGGGATTTCATGGTAGACAAAAAGGAAAAAGAACTCACCCTGCTGTCCCTCTCTTTATAGCAAGAGAGGGAACATAAGAAAAGCAGGAAGAAATGTCCGGCAACTATTTAGAAGAATTTACTTGAAATAAATAAATAGGTGCGGGATAGAGGGGTTAACTAAAAAGAGGAATAAAGATGTCCGATATTAAAGAAAGAAATAAAACATGTTCTCATCCAGATTGCCAACTGGAAATATTTGAAAATAACGAGAAATGTATCCTGCATTGTGAAAAAGATGATTGGTATAAACCTGATAAAAATGGAAAAAAAGATTGGAGTCTTAGTAAAGGCAAAATTCAGAAATTTTGGGAATTTTTTAAAAATGAATTAAAAAAAGATGAGGAATTACATGAATTTGTTGATATAAAATTCCCAATTAGTTATATTTACGATTCATTTTCTAAGTTTAAATTAGAAGTTCGAAATGAAATAATAAATGATAGTCAATCAATAAAATCACTAAATCTTTATAATTGCAGTTTTTTAGATAAAGTAGAAATTGACTCAACAAACTTTTTTTATTCATTAAACTTTTCTGGTTGTACATTTGAAAATATTCTTATTATTAATGGGGACATTAAGAAGCTTGATTTTTGTAGTTGTTTTTTTCTTAAGGGGCTTAAGTTAATATATTTGAAAGATGTTATTTTGTATATAGAAGGAAGTAATTTCAAAGATAGAATTTATTCATGGTTATGCAGTTTCGGAGAGTTGAGAGTTGAGATAAGTAATATAAAGTATTTCAAGTTTTTCAGATGTGAATTGTTTTCTAAAATTAGATTAAATGAAGTAAATGTTGATAGACTAAGTTTTATAAAATGTAAATTCGATGATGACTTATATTGTGAATTCCATGATGTAAATATTAGTTCGTTAGGTATTGATTCAGTAGATAATATTTCAGATGCTGTTGTCTTTTTTGATGTAACAATTCATAGACAATTTCTGCTCAAAAATACAAATTTGAGAAACTATGAATTTCATAATTGCGATGTTTCCTGTGCATATAAGAAGTTTAAAAATGTTGCATTTCAAAGCAATAATGGTTTTACAATCTTCAATGGTATTAAATGGGGTGATATTGCAAAAACATTTGATTTTTCTACTGACAGAGATGCATTCCGACAATTAAAATATGTGAATGAAAAACAAGGTAATATCATTGAAGCTAATAAATTTTATTCTGCTGAGATGAAGGCTTATAAAGAAGAGATAAAAGAGGAGAGATGGAAAACTCATTGGCAGGATAAGATAATTTTTTGGTTAAATAATAAAGTTTCTAATTTTTCGCAGAATTGGATTTTGCCCTTAATTTGGTTTTTTGTGACAGGTGCAATAGCATTTTTTATTTGAAATATAAATCGAGCAAAACCCTATATTATCAATTCATTTGATTTAACAAGATTTCCAATTACTAATATGCCACCAATAAAGGAAATTCTGGAAGAATATGTTAGTTTTATCAACCCATTTTATATATCATCTGAAAATGTAAATTCGATAGTATGGTTAGTTTTTAAAGCATTATCAGTATTCATTATTTATCAATTTATAATTTCGCTAAGAAGGCAAACGAGAAGGTGATTGAGATGATGCAAATATTGAGAGATCAAAATAAACCCCCTTTTGTTCCCCCTTACGAAGGGGGACAGGTTTTAGCTCCACTTCGCAAGGGGAGATGCCGTTAGGCAGGGGGGTTATTGCTCCCCTTCATAAGGGGAGATCCGGCAGCTGCCGGAGAGGGGTTAGATTAATATTATGATTAATTCTAAAGACTTCATACCATTTCGTCCTGACTTAAAAGAAAAAGCAAGAGATAATCGCAGGAACATGAACAGACCTGAAGCTAAACTCTGGTATGAAATCTTAAGCAATAGGAAACTTCTTGGATATCGTTTTCTCAGGCAAAAACCTGTATTGAATTATATTCTTGATTTTTTCTGTCCTAAATTAAAATTTGGAATTGAGATTGACGGAGAAAGTCATGATGAGCAGGTAGAATATGATAAAAAGAGAACATCGAATTTGAATGAGATTGGAATTAAGTTAATTCGCTATTCAAATGCTGATGTTATGTGTAATCTGGAAGGTGTTTATTGGGATATTGAGGAAAAGATAAAAGAACGTGAGAAGGAATTGTGTTCCCCTTGATAAGGGGAGAAATCTGGCAATTGCAGGCAGAGGGGTTTTATTTGGATGAGTGAACGATTTTGGATTTGGGTTAATTTAAAATCAGTAAAATCCGCGTTGATCCGCGGCAAAAATAAGGAGTAAACTATGGAACAAAGAGGTAATTGGAGCAGTCGACAGGCGTTTATTTTAGCGGCAATCGGTTCCGCTATCGGTTTGGGAAATATCTGGCGTTTCCCATTTAAATGTTATGAGTCTGGAGGTGGAGCATTTCTTATTGCATACTTAATTGCAATGCTTACTGCCGGAATTCCACTCATGATACTGGAGCTAAGTTTTGGTCATCATTTCAAACTGGCGGCACCGCTTTCATTTTCCAAAGTTAAGAAAAAATTTGAATGGATCGGCTGGTGGGCTGTGTTAGTAGGATTTATGATCACCACATACTATGCCGTTGTAATGGCGTGGGGATTGAATTATACGGTGTTTTCCGCAACTCAGGCCTGGGGAAAAGATACCGGAGATTTCTTTTATAACAGTTTCCTGGGTTTAACCGGTGGTCATTTCGATTTTGGCGGCATTCGTTTTCCCATTGTTATAGCACTTATTGTTAGCTGGATATTAATCGTAGGTGCCATCTGGAAAGGCGCAAAAACGGTATCCAAAGTTGTCTATTTCACAGTTTTTATACCCTGGCTGCTGCTTATCGTATTTGTAGTTCGAGGAGTTACACTTCCCGGTGCAATGGATGGATTAACGTTTTATCTTAAACCGCATTTTGAGAAACTTCTGGATCCAGGAGTCTGGGTGGCAGCTTACGGACAGGTATTTTTCTCACTTTCAATTGGATTTGGTATAATGATAGCGTATGCCAGTTTCCTGCCCAAAAAAGCTGACATCATAAACAGTGCGCTCATCATTGCTTTAAGTGATGGAGCCACAGCATTCATCGGTGGATTTGCGGTTTTCGGAGCTTTGGGATATTATGCCAATATGACAGGACAGGCAGTTGAGAGCGTACTTAAAGGTGGTCCGGGATTGGCATTTGTAACTTATCCGGCAATTATCAATATGCTGCCGATGGCAAAAATATTTGGGATCCTCTTCTTCTTGATGTTACTAACTCTGGCGGTAGATTCCGCTTTTTCTCTTGTGGAAGCTGTTGCCTCGTCCCTGCGGGATAAATTCGGTTGGACGCATAAGAAAGCAAATCTAATCACAGCGAGCGTGGCTTTTGTGATAGGGCTTTTATTCACTACCGGTGCCGGTCTTTACTGGCTGGATGTTATGGATAAATGGTTGGAAGTTTTTGGACTTTCCATGGTCGTACTGGTCGAATGTATAGTTCTTGGCTGGTTCTTCAAACTGGATGAACTCAGGAAGTATGCTAATGATTATTCAGAAGTTAAAGTTGGGAAATGGTGGAATTATATGTTAAAGTTCTTTGTACCTATCGCAGTATTTGCACTCATTTTAACAGATGCAGTAAAGCTGATAACCAAAGGATACGAAGGTTATCCAACAAAAGCTTTGTTATTTGGAGGTTGGATAGTTGTAATAATCGTTCCGATAGTTGCCATCATTGCCGCATCTGCCAAACGCCGCGGTGAAGAAAAAGCTGTAGAAACCATTCATCCTTCGGAATCATTTGTTTCCGATGTGGGATACAAACGTTTACATAGATATTTCGGAGCTGTTTTGATCGGTGGAATAATCCTGGTAGCTGTGATCGTACTAAGTAATTTTGTTCAATCGTTGGCAATTTATGTTACTCCTCTCATAGCACTTTATATCTTCCTGGCGTTAGTTGGCGGTGCTATCTATTTCACCCGAATTTCTTTAAAGGAAGGTCATCGCAGAGATGGCTGGGCAGAACAGGCACTAAAGAAAGATGAATAAGATAAATATTGCAGTTTTCGTTGCGTTAGTATTACTTATTAGTTGCAATCTGTCTGCTTTCCGTGAAAAGGAAATAATGCTGAATCAGGCAGATAGATTAACCGGTAACAGACAGTTTGAGAAAGCGAACAAAATATACAAAATGCTGCTTGTGGATTATCCTGACGATGCTGTTATCATAGAAAAATTAATAGTAAACCTGCTGCGGATAACCAAATTGGACGAAGCCGAAAATCTTCTGGAAGAACATCAGATATATCTTGATGGAATGCGATATGTAAAACTGAAAATATCTATCCTTCTTTTTAGAGGAGAATTGAAACAGGCAGTAAAGATCGGTGATAATTATCTAAAAGAACACAGCGGGAGTATTAATTCTTACAAGATCATTGCCGGTATATTTGAACAGCACCGTCAGTATGAAAAAGCAGTTTTGATATATAAACGTGTTCGGAAGATTTCCAAAAATGAAAATCTTTTTACCAAAGAAATTGCATACGATTATCAAAGTCTGAAGGATTTTCCCAATGCTATCGCTGAATATATGAAACTGATGAAAAAGCAGGCAAGTTATTCTCATTTTGTACTGAGCAGATTAAAAAATATTCTCCAGGAAGACCCTTCTGCGATCAAGTTTATTTCAAATGCGGTTAAGGGTTCAAGTGATATAATTGCAATGGAAATGTATGCCTTGTGCCTGGGTGAGATCGGGGAATATGAAAAAGCTCTTAACGAATATAAAAACCTGGATGCCGAAAAGCTGCTGGATTTTGCAAATCAACTGATGGTTTCCGGTGATCTGGATACTGCCGAAAAAGCATATCAAATGTACCTGGAAAAAGTGTATGAACCTGATCTTATTGCAAACGCAAGAATTAAATTGGCAGTGGTTTATATCGAACAGGGAAAGCTGCAGTCTGGAAAGGATATTCTACTGCAGATTTATAACGATGATAAAATAAAAAGCAAAAAATACAGGTATAAAACACGCGCAAACAGGTTTTGTCGTGAGCTGCTGGCTGAGGTCTTGTTGATGCAGGATGCTGCACCAAAGGAGATAACAAAGTACCTTAATGAAGCAAAGGAGTTCGCATATACTTACGCAGAGAAAAAAGAAATTGAATTTAAGATCATCCATTTTTTGATGATGAATGAAAAATATACAGAGTGTAAAGATCGATTATTCGAAATATTAAGAGATGAAGACAGTTCTTCCGCCATCTTTAAACTTGGATATTATTATTCCTTCCTGCTGGCAACAATGGAATCAGATCCTGCTGCGGATAGTCTGCTGGGCGAACTTATCCTGAACCTTCCCGAAGATGATATTACGAACGATGCACTCTATCTTTCGGTTCTACAAGGAAAGCTGGGAAAACAGGAATGGGAACAATTCCTTTCTGCATATCGCAAAAAACTTCTTTATAAAGATGATAAAGCCATCAATATCCTGATGGGAATATTTGAAGATACTCAAAGTGAGGAAATGTTGATTCTGGCAGGAGAATGGGCAATTGATTCTAAGCAGTTTGAAAAAGCAGAAAGCATTTTTGCGATGGAATTCTCTGATGACACACTCTCGGAATATGCTGTATTAAAGAGAACCGAGATCGTTGAAGATAAAATTGAGAAAAACAGGCTAAGTACGGATTTTTTAAAGAATTTCCCGCAATCGATATTCTCGCCTGAATTTCGTCAATTCCTGGAGAAATGATGAGATCGCTATTTCGATACATAATTTTCCTTTTCTTCCTTTTCCTGCTTTTCCGGTTCTTTGGAGTGATACTTACTTACGCAGTTCGCTTCTGGTATATCGTTATCCCGGTTTTATTGCTGCTGTATTATTCTGCAAAAAAGAAATTGGAAGGAAAGAAATTTCAGGATAAAACAGGACTCGATCCGGATAAAGAAGTAAAACTGAAAAAAGAACCTGAAATTAAAGTAGAGGATGATGAAAAATAAACTTTCTCCTCATAACAAGGCACATTTGAACAGCTTTCAATATCACCTGAAAGTAGAGAAAGGACTTTCCCGCAATAGTGTGGAAAGTTATTTCCGGGATGTGAGGGATTTCCTTTTATTTATACAAAAAAATTCCGAAGAGGTCGGGAAGAACGATATTATAAATTATTTTGTTGAACTGCAGAGGATCGGACTGGCAAATTCGAGTATAGCCAGAAAAAGAAGTTCATTAAAGGTTTTCTTCAAATTTCTTCAGGAAGACGATATCAATATATCTTTTAATTTCAATGATGTTCCAACTGTAAAATATTCACAGAAATTACCCGATGTACTTTCCGTAAAAGAGATGTTCAAACTGCTCGAATCCATTCCCACAGATAATGCACAAGGACTCAGGAACAAAGCAATGCTGGAATTAATGTATGCCAGCGGTTTGCGAATATCGGAAACTATAGACCTTTCCATTCACGATATTTTCTGGGAAGAGCAAATGGTGAGGGTGATGGGAAAAGGAAGTAAACAAAGAGTGGTTCCCGTCGCCGAAAAATCTCTCGATTTCATGAAAAAATATGATAGAGAAGGCAGACCTCAACTAAGAAAGGAAAAGAATACGGATCATTTCTTTTTGAATCGTTTTGGAAATAAAATCAGCAGGATGGGAGTGTGGAAGATCATCGATAAATTATCTACAGAAGCCGGAATAAGAAAACATGTTTCGCCGCATACTTTCCGTCATTCCTTTGCTACTCATCTTCTGGAAGCAGGAGCAAATCTGCGTGTTGTGCAAATGCTTCTGGGTCATGCCAGTATCAATACAACCCAGATATACACAAATATAGACAGGAGATTCATTATCGAAGAACACAGGCTTCATCATCCGAGGGGGTAGGTTTGGAGTACATTAAACATGTGTTGTTGGTTCAATCGTCTCGATTGAATCGTAAGTTTTTTTTGCATCATCTTGATTTATTCAGATAAAATAATTTAATTAATTAATCTTCATGGAAACAAACAGAATTATTGACACCAAAGATAAAAATTAAAAAATGTCCAAACAAAAAATAATGGAGGAAGATATGAATAGAAAGATCGTAGTCAGCCTGATGGTTATTTTCTTTGCCTTTACGATGCTGCTTCATGCCGAAAAGTCTCTGGAGAGGATAGCTAATGAATTAGCTAATCAGGGAGATTCCTTATTCACAGAAGGAAACTATTCTAAAGCAGGTAAAAACTTTGAAAATGCTGTAGAAAAACTAAATGAAGCTGTAGAGAAAGATGGTATTCCGCTCGATAGTAATAAAAATTCTTTATGGTTGACAAATGCTTATAAATCATATGCAAAAGGAAGCGATTTTGAAAATGCAGTTCGTGTTTTAGTTGAAAGAAAGAAACTTGACCCTTCAAATTATGACTTGGTAAAAACTCAAGCAATCATTTATAAAAAATATCTAAATAATATACCCAAAGCTATTAAAATTTTAAAAGCTTACGAAGATATCAAACAGACATTTAAAAACCAAAAGAGAATTGGGTCTTATTATTTAGCATTAGAAGATTATGAGAATTCATTGATATGGTATAATAAGGCATATAAACTTAGAAAAGATTCAGGAATTATTAAGAAAATTGCTGTTATTCTGTATAAATATCTTGGAAGAAATGAAGAAGCAATAAAAGCTTATGAAAAATATATTCAAACAAATCCCCCTAAAAGCGTATTAGCTCAAACTTACAGTGATATGGGGAAATTATATGAAGATATAAATGATTATAGAAAATCTCTAGAGTTTTATGAGAAGTCGTTTTTATTAAAATATAGTAAGGTATTAAATATGAAGTTGATGAGTAGTTATTATGATAATGAGATGTATGATAGAGTTCTTGAAAAAGTTAACCAACTACTTAATTATGATCCTAATAATAAGGATGCAGTTTATTATCGTGCTAAGACTAATTATAAATTAAATAAATTCGATTCTGCAAAAAAAGATTTATTGTTACTTATTAATGATTCAACTTATGGGAAGGAAGCAAAAGGACTTATTGAAAGTATCGAATCTGAATAGAAAGAATATGCGGAGTTGAAATGAGAAAGATCATCATTGCCGGTAACTGGAAAATGAATAAAATATTTCCGGAAGCAGAAGATTTCTTTATGGACATTGCAGAATATATCGAAAAAAAAGAACTGGGTAATGTCGAAGTTGTAATTTGTCCACCTTCGGTTTACCTGGAAATGGCTGGAGATATAACTGCAGATCATCAGCTGTTTATTGGAGCTCAGAATGTAAGCGGATTTGAATCCGGAGCTTATACCGGAGAATTATCTGCTCAGATGTTCAACTCGATGGAATTAGATTATTGCATTATCGGGCATTCTGAAAGAAGAAAATATTTTGCAGAAACAGATAAAAGCATCAATGAGAAATTGAAAATTCTTCAGGAAAATGAAATAATTCCAATTGTATGTATCGGTGAAACATTGAATGAAAGAGAAAGCGGGATTACAGAAAAGATCGTTCTTAATCAACTTGAAGGTGCTTTCCGGGATGTGCAAATAAATGATGATGTTGTTATTGCCTACGAACCGGTGTGGGCAATAGGAACAGGTGTTACGGCAACTCCTCGGCAGGCTCAGGAAATTCATTATCTGATAAGAAATTGGTTTGTTGATAAGTATTCAAATGAAGTCGCAGAAAATATTCCCATTCTTTATGGTGGAAGTATGAAACCCGAAAATATCAAAGAACTTCTTTTTCAACGGGATATTGATGGTGGACTGATCGGAGGAGCTTGGCTGGATATCTCAATATTTTCGGAAATGTTCGATATCGCTGTGGAGTTATAAGAATAACAGATTTTTTGGAAAAACCCACGGTTAGATGTCGTGGGTTTTTTTTAATTAAAAAAAGGATGAAATATGTTGAGTATTAAATTTATCAGAGAGAATATTGATATTGTTAAAAAAGCTATAAAAGATAAGAATGAAAAAACTGATATTAATAACCTCCTGGAATTGGATAAGAAAAAAAGAGAACTTCAGTTTGAGTTCGATACATTGCGCGCAGAGCAGAACAGTGTTTCAAAAAAAATTCCTGAACTTAAAAAAGAAAAAAAAGATGTTAGCGAGATTCTGATAAAAATGCAGAATATCTCCAAAAAGATAAAAGAAGTTTCTAGGGAGCTTTCTGATACTGCACAGAAATTGGAAAATGAATTGCTCAAAATTCCTAATGTTCCCAATAAAGATGTTCCCATTGGAGATGAATCTGCCAATGCTTTTGTAAGGGAGTGGGGAGAAAAAAAGCATTTTACTTTCCAGCCAAAAGATTACCTTGATCTGTCAGAGATCAATGACCTCTTAGAGATTAAGAGAGTTGTAAAAATATCGGCAAGCGGTTTCGTGGGATATAGGAATAAAGGGGCTTTGTTAGAAAGAGCTTTGATAAATTTTATGCTTGATTTTCATATTCAAAAACACGGATACACCGAAGTTGCCCTTCCAATCCTGGTTAACAGGAAAACAATGACGGGAACGGGACAATTGCCCAAATTAGAAGAAGATATGTATCTTATCGAGCAGGATGACTTGTTCTTGATCCCCACAGCGGAAGTATCTGTAACAAATTTGCATGCAGATGAAATAATTTCAGAAAAATCTATACCAAAGAAATATGTTTCATACAGCAGTTGTTTCAGAAGGGAAGCAGGTTCGTATGGTAAAGATACAAAAGGTTTGCAGAGAGTCCATCAATTTAATAAAGTAGAAATGGTTAGATTTGTTAAACCGAATGATTCTTATGAAGCTCTGGAAGAAATGCTGGTCGATGCGGAAGATATCCTTAAAAGTCTGGGTCTGCATTATAGAGTTGTAACTCTGGCTTCAGGAGACCTTAGTTTTGCTTCTGCAAAAACTTATGATATCGAAGTGTGGGCACCCGGTTCTAATAAATATCTGGAAGTTTCTTCCATTAGTAATTTTGAAGATTTCCAGGCTAGAAGGGCTTATATACGTTTTAGAGATGAAGGCGGGAAAGTGAAATTTGTTCATACATTAAATGGATCTGGTTTAGCAACTCCAAGAACTTTTATTGCTATAATAGAAACTTGTCAAAATGAAGATGGCAGTATTACTTTCCCGGAAGTTCTAAAACCATATTTGGAAAGGCTTAAGGTATAAATTTTTTATAGTATTTTTTTTAAAATTAATTATTAAGTTATGATTACTGTTTTTAGAATATGATTAAAATTATAAATTGTTTCTTTTTTATTTGACACATAAAGGCACACTTTCAATTTTGCCGAACCTCACAAGCGTGAGGTCATATTTGGATCATTAATAAGTAAATTAAGATAAGATAGAAGTGTATGGTGAGTGAGTGATAAAATAATTAATAACGAAGAGTTTGATCCTGGCTCAGGACGAACGCTGGCGGCGTGGATTAGGCATGCAAGTCGAACGCGAAAGTATTTCTTCGGAGATACGAGTAGAGTGGCGGACGGGTGAGTAACGCGTAGGTATCTGCCTTTAAGTGGGGGATAGCCCCGGGAAACCGGGATTAATACCGCATGTGGAGCCACTTATTATAGATTATAGATTTCGGTTCGCAAATTCGCAGAATTTGCAACAGTTTTCAGATTAATGCTGCAATAAACAAGCATTAGTTTTTAAATTAATAGTTTATAATAAGTGGTTCTAAAGATGGCCTCTGTTTCAAGCTATCGCTTAGAGATGAGCCTGCGTCCTATTAGCTAGTTGGTAAGGTAATGGCTTACCAAGGCGATGATAGGTAGGCGGCTTTAACGAGTGGTCGCCCACACTGGGATTGAGATACGGCCCAGACTCCTACGGGAGGCAGCAGTCGAGAATAGTCTACAATGGACGAAAGTCTGATAGTGCGACGCCGCGTGGATGAAGAAGCATTTCGGTGTGTAAAATCCTTTTCTTTGTGAGCAATGGCTATAAGATCAATAGTTTTATAGCAGAGATATTAGCAGAGGAATAAGCTCCGGCTAACTCCGTGCCAGCAGCCGCGGTAACACGGGGGGAGCAAGCGTTGTCCGGAATTACTAGGCGTAAAGGGCAAGTAGGCGGAATTGTAAGTCAGATGTTAAAGGCACCGGCTCAACCGGTGTACGGCATTTGATACTGTAATTCTAGAGTAAGGTGGGGGAAGATGGAATTCTTGGTGTAGCGGTGGAATGCGCAGATATCAGGAAGAACACCAGAGGCGAAGGCGATCTTCTATACCATTACTGACGCTGAATTGCGAAGGTGTGGGTATCAAACAGGATTAGATACCCTGGTAGTCCACACAGTAAACGATATACACTAGGTGTTGGGGGAGATGATCTTTCAGTGCCGTAGCTAACGCGTTAAGTGTATCGCCTGGGGAGTACGATCGCAAGGTTAAAACTCAAAGGAATTGACGGGGACCCGCACAAGCAGCGGAGCGTGTGGTTTAATTCGATGATACACGAAGAACCTTACCAGGGCTTGACATATGAGTGGTAGAGACCAGAAATGGAATTGACCCTTCGGGGAGCTTATACAGGTGTTGCATGGCTGTCGTCAGCTCGTGCCGTGAGGTGTTCGGTTAAGTCCGCTAACGAGCGCAACCCTTGCTGTATGTTATAAGTGTCATACGGGACTGCCGGTGATAAGCCGGAGGAAGGTGGGGACGACGTCAAGTCAGCATGGCCTTTATGTCCAGGGCTACACACACGCTACAATGGTCGGTACAGAGGGCAGCGAAGCCGCGAGGCGGAGCCAATCCTAAAAAGTCGATCTCAGTTCAGATTGCAGGCTGCAACTCGCCTGCATGAAGATGGAGTTGCTAGTAAACGCGCGTCAGCAATAGTGCGTTGAATACGTTCCCGGGTCTTGTACACACCGCCCGTCACGTCATGGAAGTTGGCAACGCCTAAAATCGGTATC
>JAUVLE010000063.1 GCA_030595905.1 Candidatus Cloacimonadota bacterium
CACAGTTAAAACTGTGGGCTAATGCTATAATCCGTATTGAATTAACCCACAACTTCAGTTGTGGGAATAAGAAAACCCACGTATCAAAATTTCAACCGGTTTACCGGTTTCTGAAATTTTGCCTAATTATGCAGAACTCATTTTATATATCCAATTGTGTTTATTTTAATTAATCCTCTTTTCAAAGGAACAATATCAAAAGTATCTAATTCAATAGTATCAAGTTCAATCGTATCTAAGTTTATTAATTCTAAATCAATTGTATCCAGATTTATCAAATCAATGCCTGATTGTTTTAGAACTTCTTCTGGAAGTGTATAATCTTGCTGAACAATTTTCCAAAATGAAACACCCGATTTTATAAAGAATGAGAAAAAAATATTTTTCATACCTTCATACACAATCGTTGCACATATTGAACCAATAACATTACCAATAATTGCACCTAAAATTGGAATCGGAATAGCACCTTGCCCAATTGAAGCTCCGAATAATGCAAAAGATATTACAAAGCTATCTCTTAAACAAGCTTCTGCAAATTCTGCTTCTGACATTTTCCCTTTATAAACACCAATTGCATTATGCACAGCATTCATCGCAATAACCGTTGCTCCTGCAACAACCAAAGGTAATTGCTTTGGAATTATTGATTTTAAAGAATCTCCGAGTAGTCCTGATTTACATGAAGCAGTAATAATTGCTGCAATTCCTCCTCGTAAATAGCCTTCACCTGCTCCGGTTAAAACTGATAAACCTACATTTTTCAAATCTTCAGGGTTGACTTCGCCTTCTTGAAGAAAATTTACAATTAAGTTCTTAATATGTGGAGTAGCTTTTAGAATTGCTGTTATTAAAGCTGCATTTAACGCAGCTTCACCTGATTCTCTAACAATATCTGACCATTGAACATAATTTTCAGAAGTCAATCCATGTAATTCAGGATTAAACTTATCTTTTTGTATTTCTTTTGCAATTATTAACATTTCTTTTTCAGAAAGTGGTGTGCCATGTGCTTTACCAATCTTCATAAGATTTGTAGCATTATTGTAAGTATCTAAATAGTGTTTTGCTAATTCAGGTCTAGTGGTAAGATTTTTTAAATATAACCGATTAGATATTTCTTTAATACTTTCCAATTGATCTGAAGGAACGATTTTAATTAATCCAGCATATTTTGGGTTACTAATTGCTTTGGCAGTAGCTTCAGGAGTTCTATAGTATTTTAATTGAGCTTTAAGAAATTCCGTTGGACTCATTGCAATAATATCAACTGGGGAATTATTTCTTGGAACAAAAGTTTCAATATCATTTAATCCTTTTGCCACTGCATATATTTTTGTAGTTCCTGCATGCCATGGTTCTGCAATATCTCCTTTAATGAAATGTATCCCTTTATTTGTTTTTCCTATTTCAATCATTTTCTCAATAGTTCTATCAATTTCGTTATGAACATTTTTTACGTATTGGTTTGTATCAGAACTACCTATAAATCCGCCAAAAGATTCAGTAGTTTTTTTATATGCTTTTTCAAAGTTGTTCATCTTTATCTTCTATAAATTTATCAAAACCGTCTTTTATAAAACTGATCATTCCTAATCTATATTGTATTGAAATTGTTTTTCTTTTCTCAAGCAAATTATAAGTGTGTCCACCAGCTAAACCAGCAATAAATGCTCCAACAATTCCAAATGGGAATAAAGCTACTAACATAATTAATGAACTGCTAACAGCACTTCTAACAGATCCTTTTAAAGTATTTTCCTTTTCTTCTTTAGCAATTCTTTTTATTTCTTCAATCAATATCTTTTTATTAATAAATGAATCTTCAATATAAATAAGAGCTTTTGAAAAATCATAACCCCATATAATCCCAAATTTTTCATATTTTTTCTTTATTAGAGGTATAAAATCTTTAGAAACTTTATTTTTCCCTAAAAATATTACCTTTTGCCTACCAGTTATTCGAGCCTCATTATCTTCATACTGTTTTGGTGAAAATAAAACAACCTTATCTTTTCTTATTTTAGATATTACATGAACAAGTGCTCTACCATTTCTTTTAAGTTTTTTTTCAGCTACTATAATGATGTTATACATATCTAGTTGTGTAAATAAATTCTTCTCTTTCATCTTTCCTCCTTGTTTACTTTATTTCTATCCCTTCTCTTATTTGTCCGGCAATATACAATAAACCCTTTGCACCATATTTTTGTGTAAAGGAATTTAACTTTTTAAATAATTCTTCATTTTTCTTTTTATCCAAAGCTAATTTTGCTATCGATAAACCACCAACAGCAGGCATTAAATTCATTAAACTAAAAGAAATAGCGGCAAAACTTAAAGATGCTGTTAAGCCAATTGCTACCCAGCCAAAGCCTTTTTTCTGCATATTTTCAAGTGCTTTTTTACTTTCTGAACTTCCAAGGATAATAGAGAAAATATATTTAAGATGAACATTGCTTTTTTCTTTTTGCACTTCTTCATAAAGCCAGTTAAATGTTTCTAAAAGTTGTAAATTATGTTTATCTATGGTTGTTGCATCTTTTCCTTTTTGTGCACCTTCCCATCGGATAACTGTCGGTTCGGAAACATCAAGAATTATTGCCAGGTTTCTTCTGGTAAGATTTAACCTTTCTCTTATTTCTTTAATAAATTCTGATGCTTCTTTTTTTTCAAGCATTTTTTTCTCTCCATTTTTAACACACGAGGGAGATAAATTCAGTAGTTATATTATGTCAAGTATTTTTTTATTTTAGATAAAACTAAATCAATCTTTTGATTATTGTGGATGTACAAAACTCGGTGTTTTTCGGTGTTCTCGGTGGTAAAATTAAAAGCAAATTTATTAAGCAAAATTCACTTTCAAATGCTTACTCAGAGCAGAAGCAATTTTCTCCAGGGTTGAGAATTTTATATCTCCGGAATGATTTTCGATTCTGGAAATAGCAATTTAATGGTTATTTCAAATGAATAGCAGGTAATCTTTTTAAACTTCTGGAAACAGGATCGACGCAAATGCCAACACCTTCCAAAGCAAGAACTCCTAAAATAGGTTCTGCATCCTCCGGACCGAAAATAATTTCCGAAACAGTTTCCGAACCCAAAAATGAAACTCTAGCAAAACCATAATAATACTCGAGCGCTTGCCCGTTTGCTAATTCATAACTTTGTTTCCCTTCAATGTCGATTCCTGCTTCCTCCAATTTGCTGGCTGGAGCCATACAATGTATCGCTCCCGTATCTACCAGAAATAAACTCTCATATCCTTTTTTTGATTTGCTCAAGTTTGTTATGTTTACGGTTACATTTGTTAAGCCCATTTGATACTCCTTTTAGTTCTTCTTCAATTTCGGAAGAATTTTAAATTGTCGCTTATTCATACTTCTTTAATACTTCATCCAAATCCTTTGCTTTGATCCGTTTTTGCTTATATTGTTCATGTCGTTTCAATGCTTCCTGTTCCCATATTGATTCAATGTCGGGATCAGGTTTTTCTAAACTTGACATTAAGCCTTCCACTAAATGCGCTCTTTCAACGGGTCTCAATTTTAAAAGCTTCTTTTAAAAATGTTTTTTGAGATAACATTGTTTAACCTCCTGATTCAAATTTGCCAAATTTCGAAAATTTGGCAAGTTTATAATTCGTCTTGAACAAAATTGTTTGAGTTACTTTTCGGTGTCACTCAGTGTTCTCGGCTTGTCTCGTCGAAGTGGAACGAAGTCGGATGTTTAATATAGTTCGACCTTGTTCGTGTAGCCTGCCGTGGCGTAATGCAATGAAGACAGGTTCGTTGCTAAACTCACACATACTGTAACCTGTACAGATCGTAATAAAGTCCTTCATTTGCCAGCAGTTCCTGGTGCGTGCCAACTTCTCTGATCTCACCTTTATGAAGCACGATAATTCTGTCCACATTCTGAATTGTGGAGAGCCGGTGGGCAATAATGATCGAAGTTCTATTTTCCATTAATTTCTTAAGAGCATCCTGGATCAATATCTCTGTTTCAGTATCGATATTGGAAGTTGCTTCATCCAATACAAAGATAGCAGGATCGTAGGCAAGTATACGAGCAAAGGCAATGAGCTGCCGCTGACCAACACTGAAAGTTGCTCCTCTTTCCATTACAGGTTCATAATATTTTTCCGGTAAACTTTCTATAAACCTGTGAACATTCACATATTCCGAAACCTGCTGCATTCTTTCATCAGAAATTTTTTCATTATTCAAAACAATATTATCTTTAATCGTTCCGGAAAACAGGAAAACATCCTGCTGAACAATGCCGATATTCCCGCGTAATTTTTCCAGGGAATAATCTGTAATATCTTTCCCATCGATGATGATTCGTCCCTTCTGGAACGGATAAAGTCCCGATATCAAGCTGATGATCGATGTCTTGCCTGAGCCTGTATGTCCAACCAGTGCCACCTTTTCGCCGGCTTCTATCTTGAATGAAATATTTTTTAGAACTTCATCATTTTCATTATATTGAAGGCACACATTCTTAAACTCGATCTCACCATCGAACTTTTTCTCCTCTTCTCGGATTCTCCCCTTCTCCCTTTCTCCTTCTTGTCGCGCCGTAGCAATATTCTTCTTGCTTTTCTTTGCGTAGGCGGATCTCCCCTTCTCTATTTTGTAATCTTCCACCGGTTTGTCCATCAGGTCAAAGATCCGTTCCGCACCTGCCATTCCTGCCTGAAGGATGTTGAACTTTTCACTGAGGTGATGAATGGGTTCAAAGAATCTATCTAAGTACCACAGGAAAGCAATGAAAATGCCCAGCGAAAGCCTGTCCTGAAGTATCTGCACTCCGCCATACCACAAAAGTACAGCAACAGCGATTCTGCGGGTTGAATTGATAACCGGTCTGAAAAAAGCAAAAAGCTTCAACATCGATCTTGCTGCCGAGTAATATTCCCCGTTGATCTGGGCAAATTCCTTTTTCTTTCGTTTATATTGATTGAACAACTGGATGATCTTAAAGCCGGAAATATCTTCCGAAAGTGCTGCATTGATGTTTGCCAGTTTCTTCCTGACATTCCGATAGATTATCCTGCTTTTTCTTATGAAGATAATAAATAGAACCACTGTGAACGGCAATATGGAAAAGGTTACAAGTGCCAATCTGTAATCGTAGATCAGCATTGCTATCATAATTCCGACCAGGACAAAAGCTTCCTGGATGAGTTGTATCAACCCGTTCCCGAACATTTCATTCAAGGTGCCGATATCGTTCGTAACCCGCGTAACCAATCTTCCCACCGGACTTTTATCAAAGAAGGAAAGCGGCATTTTCTCGAGTCGGAGGAAAAGGTCTCGACGCAGATCGTACATTGCGTGCTGGGAAGCATAATTAATGGAATATATCTGGAAGAATGCGAAAACAAGCTGAAGAGAGACAACTGCGAAAAATATCAAACCGTACATTCGGAGCTTTTTAATATCATTTATTCGCAGGAATTTTAATTCCTCTTTTGTTATTCCGCCATTTTTTTTTAGATTATTTAATTCGGAATTTAACACAACAATTTTATCATCGGAAATTTCTTCGAGCCGAATCGATTTCAACAAATCCTTATTTTGCTGTGTATTTCCCAGGATTACGATTTTTTGATAAAATCTACCTGAATCGATGAATTCCTTTATTACATCTTTTTCAATGAAATTGATTTTCTTATTTGGAAAGATCAGGTAAGATTTATCATCGAATTCGAATTCCGTGAATTTGATCTTCGGATATTTTTGAACAAAATCATTCTTTTCATATTCATCCGGAAATTCAATTAAATTCCTGTTTGAAACAATGATCTCATCAACAGCTCGCTGGGTAATTACGGGAGCCAGCAGATTTGTTGCAGTTATCAGAAGCAGCAGTATAAAAGAAATAATTACGAGAAGTTTGTATGGCTTGAGATAAACAATGATCCGTTTGAACAAATCCTTATCATAGATCTTTCCTTGAATCGTATCTTCTGAAAGTCCTTTATGTAGATTTCTCATTCCAATTTCTCTTCGATCTGCTGTTTTTCAAACAGGTCTTTATAAATTCCCTTTTTTGCAAGAAGCTCTTTGTGAGTACCTGATTCTGCGATTTTCTTGTTGCTTAGAATAATAATTTTATCTGCGTGTTGGAGAGATGAAATCCTGTGAGCAATGATAATTGTTGTTTTATCTTTTCTCAGTTTGATCAGCAGATTTAATATTTTTTTCTCTGTTTTTGTATCAACAGAGGAGAGTGCATCATCCAGAATGAGGATATTCGGATTGGTTAGAAGAGCTCTGGCAATAGCAATTCGCTGTTTCTGCCCACCGGAAAGAGTAACACCGCGTTCCCCGATAACAGTATCGAAACCATCTTCAAAATCAATGATCTCATCATAGACCTGAGCATATCGTGCGACCTCTTCAACATAAGTTCTGTCAATGTCCGGTTTTGCCAGACTTATGTTGTTTGCAATGGAATCCGAGAACAGGAAAATATCCTGCGGAACCATCACAACATTATCTCGCAAAACTTCCAGCGGAATTTTAAAAAGTTCCACATCATCAATGAAAATTGCATTTTTCGGAGGATTATACACTCTGGTAAGAAGGTCGATAATTGTAGTTTTACCGCAACCTGTCCTTCCCACGATCGCCAGTGTTTTTCCTACATCTATTTCAAATGAAATGTTTTCAAATATTTGCGGAGTTTGGGAATTATATTGGAAATTCAAGTTCTTAAAAGTTACTTTTCCTTTCAAATCCTGAATGGAAGTATCCACATTTTCATCAATAATTTCCGGTTCAATCTCGAAAATGGAGTTCAATCTTTTTAGAGATGCTGTTCCTCTTTGATACAGGTTTACTATCCAGCCAATAGCTATCATCGGCCAGATGAGCATTCCCAGGTACTGGAAGAAAGCAACAAATTCTCCAATCGAAATCTCATTGAAGATCGTAGATTCACCGCCAAAGACCAGAACGATTCCCATACTGATATTAATAACCAGAAACAGCATTGGAAAGAACATTGCAAATATTTTAACAAGGGCAATATTTTCTTTAACATAATCCCTTGCCTGCTCTGACATTTTCTCCAATTCTGCTTCTTCCTGAACGAATACTTTCACAACCCTGATGCCGGAAATTGTTTCCTGAACCTTGCCGGACATTGCAGCAAATATCTTTTGAACCTTTCTGAACCTGCCGTGAATTTCCTTCCCAAAATATATAATAATAACGCTTAAAATAGGCATCGGAATGATCGCCAGCAGAGTCAGCCGCAAACTGATCCCGACCATAAAAAAGATGGATGCAATGGAAAGAACGATGATGTCTGCTCCCACAACAAAACCGAACCCGATCAGCATTCGCACTGCGTTCATATCGTTCGTGGCATACGCCATCAGATCGCCGGTCTTGGTCTTGTTAAAGAAATTTGGAGAAAGTTTCAGAAGATGATCATAATACATCTGCCTTAAATCGCGGTCGATTATCCAGGCTGTTCCAATGAAAGCTATCCGCCAGAAATATCGCAAAATTGTAATCATAATGGTAATTCCCAAGATCAGCAGAGAAGCATACAATAAGCTGGTTGCTGTAAATCCTTCTCTCCCGATCCCGTCGATCGCTTTTTGCATAACTTTGATAGTTATCAGTTGTCCCGCATCGATGATGATGATCAGGATTATTCCGAGGATAATCTTAGAAAGATTCTTCCTGATATAGGGAACAGCTTTTTCAAAGGTTTTCATTCAAGCTTGATTATTTATCATCAATACGTGTAATATTCAAAAAGTCATCATCTTTCCAGAAATTCATAAAATCTTTGTCTTCTTTTGCTTCTTTTTTATATGTTTTATCTAATTTAATTGCCTTAGATAAAAACAGGATAGTATTTTTTTTATCATTTTTATAAGAATATAAGCAAGCTTTTAAATACAATACATCAGCAAAATCTGATTTTAATGTTAATGCAACATCACATGCTTTTTCTGCTTCATCATAACGATTAAGTTTAAAAAGTGTATAACCTTTAAGTGTCCACATCTCGTAATCATCAGGGTTTAATATTATTTTATTTTTAAAAGCTATTAATGCTTCTTTATGATTTTCAAGTATACCAAGTATTGAACCTTTAGCTCCCCAAGCTTCAGCAAAATCAGGATCTATTTCAATTGCTCTTTCAAAGGCATACAGAGCATCTTGGGGTTTATTAAGTTTATTTAGAATTATACCCTTATCAAGCCAAGCATCTGCAAAATTGGGATAAAGATTAATTGCTTTTTCAAATGCTTTAAGTGCTTCCTTATATTTATGCAAAATACTATATATGAGTCCTATGTTAGCCCAAGCTTCTGGAAAATAAACTCTAAGACATATTGCTTGTTCATATAATTGTAAGGCTTGTTGATACATCTTAAGATTAAAAAGTAAATTTCCTCTCTTGAAAAATTCATTTGAGTCTTTTTCAAGTTTTATTAATTTTTGTTTATTAATATTTCTTAATTCTATTATGATTTTATTAGCAAGATCATATTTATCAGAAAACTCTAATTGTTGCAATCTTGATAATTCTTTTGTTTCATTAACCAAAATCTTTGAATATCTTGCAGGAATTACTCTTTTTTTTAAATCACATGCGATATCATATTCTTTTTTTACTTCAACTGAATCCATAGTTAATGCAGTTATTATAATAATAAAAAAATTACATTCTTCTAATGCATGATCTCTTTCTTGCTCCCACTGACAACCACCTCTAAGAGATAAATCAGATAAAAAAACTTCATATTCATCTTCTCTAATTCTTTCTAATGCTTTCTTTAAATGTTCTGCATAGCTTTGTCCTGTTGTGCTTTCATAGCATATGAAGACTTTTCTATCCATTAACTTACCCTCAATAATTCCTATTTATTTTTAAAACTAATCATTAATACAAACCTTTTCTTTCATTCCCCATACTTCTCAGTATAAAGAAGAGCACACTCTTTTGCCATTTTTCGTATTCTGCCAATATAAGCTGCTCTTTCAGTGACACTGATAACCCCACGTGCATCGAGGAGATTAAAAGTGTGAGAGCACTTGAGCAGGTAATCATAAGCAGGATAGACCAGTTTTTCTTTTATCAAGTTGGAAGCCTGTTTTTCATAATCTTTGAAGGAAGCAAAAAGAGATCTCACATCTGCAAGTTTGAAGTTGAACTCAGAGAACTCAACTTCTTTATCAAAAAACAGATCACCATATTTTGTTGTATCGTTCCACTTTAGATATTTAAAATCATCCACATCCTGAATATACATCGCTAGTCGTTCCAAACCATAAGTTAGTTCCACGCTTATCGGGAAAACTTCGATCCCGCCTACTTGCTGGAAATATGTGAACTGAGATATTTCCATACCGTCCAGCCATACTTCCCAGCCCAGTCCGCTGGCTCCCAGGGTCGGTGATTCCCAGTCATCTTCCACAAACCTGATGTCGTGTTTCTCTGTTTCGATGCCAATTACCTGCAAACTTTTCAGATATAGAGTTTGTATATCATCAGGAGATGGTTTGATGATCACCTGAAACTGATAATAATGTTGATACCGGTTGGGATTTTCTCCGTATCTTCCATCTTTGGGCCTACGGCAGGGTTGAGCGTAAGCAATTGAACAAGGTTTCTTTCCCAAAGCTCCAAAGAATGTAGCAGGATGGAAAGTTCCTGCTCCCATTTCCATATCATACGGCTGAAGAACATTGCATCCGTTTTCTGCCCAGAAGTGCTGTAATTTTAAGATTATATCCTGAAAGTTCATCTTTCACCTTTCTAATATATTTTTAAATATTTATCCAATTCCCATTTAGTTACCTGGATGCTGTATTCATCCCATTCTCTGGTCTTTGCCTCCAGATACTTTTCAAAGGTATGTTTTCCCAGAGCATTTTTCATTGTCTTATCTTTTTTTAACATTTGTAATGCCTGCCACAAAGTTGGTGGGATCGTATCGATCTCCATTTCCTTCAACTTGTCATAATTGAAAAGATATAGGTCTTCTTCTAATGGCTTTGGTGCAGATAGATCGTTCCTGATACCTTCCAGACCGGCTTTCAGCATTACAGCAAATGCCAGGTAGATATTGCAGCTTGGATCGGCACTTCTTATTTCCACTCTTGTAGAATCGGGATTTCCTTTGAACGAACTGGGAACTCTGATAAGTGCAGACCGGTTTGTTCTTCCCCAACAGATATAGACCGGAGCTTCATAACCGGGAACCAGTCTTTTATAAGAATTCACTGTGGGAGAAAGAACCGCACTCATCCCTTTGATGTGAGCTAATTGTCCGGCAATATAATTATATGCGATCTTCGATAATTTATACTCGTCGTTTTCATTATGGAAAGCATTCTTCCCTGTTTTTATATCGAATAAACTCTGGTGAACGTGCATTCCGGAGCCATTAACATCTGCAATGGGTTTGGGCATAAATGTGGCGTGAAGTCCGTGTTTTTGGGCAATCGCTTTTACAACGAAACGGAGTGTGATCGCACTATCTGCTGTTTTCAGTGCATCGCTGTATTTAAAGGAGATCTCGTGCTGACCAATAGCTACTTCGTGGTGAGTGGTTTCGATCTCGATGCCGAATTTTTCTAACGCCACGCTCATTTCACGGCGAATATCATAAGCTTCATCTGTGGTCAGATCAAAATAGCCGGCAGTATCGTGCGGAAGCGGAGAAAGTCCGTTTTCTGTTTTAAAAAGGAAAAATTCCATCTCCGGTCCGGTATTAAAAGTAAACCCCATTTTATTTGCTTCTGCAATCCCTTTTTTCAGGATGAATCTGGGATCACCTTCAAAAGGTTTACCATCCGGCGTATGAACATCACAGACGAACCTGGCAGTATTTCCATACTCCGAATGCAACCAGGGAATTACTGCATAAGTATCAATATCCGGTTTGAGATACATATCGCTTTCGCATATCCGAGAAAAACCCAATATCGAAGAGCCATCGAACCAGACGCCATTCTTTAATGCATTGGGAAGCTGCTTTACTGGAATCGTTAAACTTTTAACAATTCCATATAGATCGGTAAATTGTAACTGTACAAATTTAACTTTATCTTTTTTTATTATTTCAATAATGTTCAAACTATCCATTTTCATGTCCTTCCTTTTAATATGCTTTTATAGTCTTTAGTTTATTATTAGATATTGAGTCAAGTGGAATTTTCTTCTATGAAAGTAAACAAGAAATCCAAATTTTGGGAAAAAACTTGTCAGAATTCAAACTGTTAAAATCTTCGATGAATATTTAAAGTCAGTTGGAAAAGGAGACGGTATTATGAATTATACAAAAGAAAAAATAGTCAAAGGTAAAAGGACATATTTCCCGGAAGACCTCGATATCACCAAATGGGAAAATGTGGAAGCAGAGCTTAAAAAACTGGAAGCTGAAAAAATAAATTCTGCAGAAGAATTAATCCGATTGATGAAAAAGATCGGTGAGCTTTCCGATATTATTGCAGAGGAAGTGGCGTGGCGATACATCACTATGACCCGTTTTGCAGATAAACCGGAAAACGAAAAAAAATTCAATGAATTCCATTCCGGCATTATTGCTAAAGTAAAACCTTATGATTTTAAACTGAACAAAAAATTCTACAACAGCCCGTTCAGAAAAAACCTGGATAAGAAAAAATATGGTCTTTTAAACAAAATAATTTCCAATGAAATCGAGCTTTACAGGGAAGAGAATATACCTCTTATGACTAAAGAAAGAGAACTGGCAAATAAATATGGAGCTATCTTTTCCAAACTAACCGTGAAATTCAAGGGAGAAGAAAAAACGCTTCCTCAACTAACAGTTTATGCAAAAGATCCGGATAGATCCATCCGTGAAGAAGCCTGGAAATTGAAAGTGAACAAATTGAAGGAACATCGTGATGAATTCAATAAGCTCTTTGATGAAATGAAAGAACTGAGAATTAAGCAGGCAAAAAATGCCGGATTCGATAATTATCGTGATTATATGCATCAGGCAAAAGGTCGCTTTTCCTACACGCCGGATGACTTGATGAAATTTCATAATGCTATAGAGAAAAAGGTGATTCCATTCCTGAAAGAACTTAACGAAGAGCGTAGAAAAAAATTGAAAATAGATTCGGTTCGACCATGGGATACTTCCGTCGATCTCGATGGAAAAGTGCTGAAACCGTTCAAAACGATCGATGAATTCATCGATAAAGGGATCGATATTCTTTATACGATAAAACCCGAATTCGGTAAAAGACTGAACATGATGAAAAACACTGATTTCCTGGACCTGGAAAACAGGAAAGGAAAAGCACCCGGAGGTTATAATTATCCTTTGCAGGAAACCGGTGCTCCGTTCATCTTTATGAATGCTGTGGGATTACATCGTAATGTGGTAACACTTTTGCACGAATCCGGTCATGCCATGCACACCTTTGCTATGAAAGACATCAACATCGATGCATATAAAGGCACTCCCAGCGAAGTGGCAGAGCTTGCCTCGATGAGTATGGAATTTATCTCAATGGATTATTGGAATAAATATTACAGCGATAAAAACGATTTTGATAAAGCAAAACGCGACCAATTGGAAAAAGCATTAAGCTTCCTGCCCTGGTGTATGATTATCGATGCTTTCCAGCATTGGATATACACTAATCCCAACCATACTGTAGAAGAAAGAGAAGAACATTTTGTTTCCCTGATGGACAGATTTGGAACAGGCGTTGACTGGAACGGATTGGAAGACCTGAAAAAGATAATCTGGATTTTCCAGCTTCATATATTTGAAGTTCCGTTTTATTATATTGAATACGGAATGTCTCAACTTGGAGCACTTGCGGTTTATAGGAATTATAAGAAGTTCGGAAAGGAAAAAGCACTTAAAAAGTATGAAGATTTTCTGAAGCTTGGCTATACCGTTCCTGTTAATGAACTTTATAAAACAGCCGGGGTGAATTTCGATTTCTCGGAAGAATACGTGAATGAACTCGTAGATTTTGTGAGGGAAGAACTGGAAAGGATAAAGTAGGAAATATAATTGCAGGTCATGATTTTGCCTGACTTGCACATAATGTTCCCAAATTGGGAACTTTTAATTTGACAAAAACATTAACCTGATTATCTTATCTCTGTGAGTAAAAATGAACGTGATTTCAAGAAAAAAATTGGTGGAATACGGAAAGAAATATCCCGAAGCAAATAATCAACTTGATGTTTGGTATAGATTTGTTAAGAAAGAGAAGTGGAGTAATTTCGGTGATGTAAAGAAGTTTTCTAATTCCGCTGATCTAATTCAAAATCATATTGTGATCTTCAATATAAGAGGTAATCATTATAGGTTGGAAGTTGGTATCGCTTTCAGAACTCAAAAGGTTTATATTAAATGGTTTGGCACTCACAAGGAATATGACAAAAGAAATAAGGAGAGAAAATGATGTTCAAATTAATCAAAAATGAAGAGCAATACGAAGAGTATCTTAATATTGCTGAATCTTTGATCGATCTTGATCCTGAACCCGGATCTAAAGAAGGCGATGAACTTGAACTTCTTACTCTTCTTATCGAAAAATATGAAGATGAACACTATCCAATAGATTTTCCTGATCCCATCGAAGCAATAAAATTTCGAATGGAGCATCAAGGTATCACTCAAAAAGAGTTAGCTTCATTCATTGGTAGCCCAAGTAAAGTATCGGAAGTTCTAAACCGAAAAAGACCTTTAACTTTGAAGATGATAAGAGCACTGAATAAGCATTTGAATATACCCGCAGAAATATTACTTGGTCAGGAAGGTAAGACTCTACCAAAAGATTTTGCTGATATCAGTTGGGAAAAATTTCCCATAACAGAAATGGTTAATAAGAATTATTTCAAATCTTTTCATGGAACCATTTCAGAAGCAAAAGTAATGGCAGAAGAATTAATACGTCCTTTAATTGAAAATGCTAAACCATTAATAATTACAACCCCGTTGTACCGCCAGCATATACGAAGTGGTTCTGAAATCGATTGGT
>JAUVLE010000066.1 GCA_030595905.1 Candidatus Cloacimonadota bacterium
AGATCGTGCTGAAGTATTTTATTTATCAGGCTGATGTGCTCTTTATGGATTTCCAGTTCTTTATTCTTTTTATTCAGCTCTTTGTTCGTTTTTTCGATCAGAGAATTTTTCTGGTTGAGGATAACGTTTATTTTCTGTTTGTAATGGTAACGAATGTAAACTACAAAAGCAAGGATTAGAATCAGGATAGAGATGACGATAAACGAATTACGTAGATTCTGTTGTTTGTTTATTTCCAGTTTTTGGATCTTGTTATCTTTCTTTAATATTTCGTTTTCTTTTTCTTTTTTCTCTGTTTCATATTTTGTCTGTATCTCGGCTATTTTTCCGCTGCTTTCTTCGGTGAAGATGCTGTCTTTTACTTCGGTGTAGAGTTTGAAATATTCGAGAGATTTTTTGTAGTCTTTTTTTAAAGAGTAGTATAGAGAAAGAGATTCATAGCCATCTGTTATCAAATCCTTTGAATTTATTTCTTCTGCTAATTTCAAACCACGTTTAAAAAAAAGAAATGCTTTTTTTAAATTTTGCTGTTTTAAATGAACATCACCAATATTATTTAGTGTAATAGAAAGTCCGTATTTATCACCAACTTCTTCTCTTACTTTTAATGATCTTAAATAATATTTCAAAGCATTATTATAATCGTTCAAACAAAAATAATCACGTCCAATATTATTTAAAGTAACAGCAACACCATTTCTATTTCCAATTTCTTCAAATATTTCTAATGCTTTCAATTGATATTCTGTAGATTTCTTGTGATCATCCAACCTTGAGTAAACAAGTCCGATGTTGTTTAAAGTAGCAGCACAACCATTTTTATTACCGGTTTCTTCTGTAATTTTTAATGTCTTTTCATAATATTCTAATGCTTTATTGTCATTTTCTAAAAACCAATATATGCTTCCAATGCTATTTAATGAACTAGCGATACCATTTTTATCTTCAATGTCTTCCCATATTTTTAATGATTCAAAATAATATTCCAAAGCTTTATCGTAATTACTTAAATTTCTATAAACAAACCCGATATCGTTCAAACAGATTGCAGTATTCAAATTATCATTATTCTCTTTATATTTTTTTAATGATCTCAGATAATATTTTATAGCCTTGTCATAACTTCCCAAATTAGAATATCCTTTACCGAGAAAGTATAGAGCTTTAGTCTTTCCGGGATTATATTCTAATTTTTGTGACAATTCCAAAGCCTGCTGTCCGTATTTTATTGTGCTTGAAGGTGATACGTTATAATACTCATTCGCTAATTTATTTAATACATCTACCTTTTCTTTGTTGTTAACAATTTTCAACTGGTTTTCCAGGCTATCGATCTTTGTTTGAGAAAACAAATTCAAAGAAAATATTAATAAAAACAAAATGAATATATGAATTCTATTCATACAAATACTTCTTATTCTTTTTTTTCTGCGGAGATTAAAGCATTTTCCACAAATCCCAGTGCTTTTTCGAGGGATCTGTTTGAATATAAACTCGATAATTGATTCAGTGTTTGCATTTTTTCTTTGTTTTTTATTTTCTGTTTTAGCAATTTCTTTTCAAGAATTATTATGCCATCCACTACCATCTCCCGATCTAAAAGGAATATAAATCATGAATTTTTTACAACACGGCACAATTTATTGATTTTAGAAAAACAAAGCAAGTTATTTTTCCCGGGAAAGATTATTTATTTTTTAAAATATCTTTTTCTACATCGTGATTTAGAAATAATATCCCTTTGTATTTACTTATTTCTTTAAGTATTTTCTTTTTTGCCCTGAATGTATCTTTCCTGCAAATATCATAAGCGGAAGTTACAGATAGATGTCTGTGAGCTTCCTGCGGAATAATGTCTCCGGGAAAGTAACCGAGTTCATCATTACTTTCGATACGGATGACCTGCATCCCTTCGGAATGTCCTCCTGTGAACTCCAGTGTAATTTCATCTGTTAATTGATGATCACCATTCACAAGTTTATAATTTCCGGCTTCTTCTAATAATTTCAAGTCTTCTTCAAAGTTATAAGAAGCTTTATTGAGTTCATCCGGGTTTTTAGCTATTTCCCATTCTCTTTTTTGAATGATGTGAATTGCATTTGGAAAAGTAAGTTCTTTCCTGCCATCGATCAGAGAAGCAACTCCACCGGCATGATCAAAATGAAGGTGTGTGAGAACCACAAAATTTATATCTTCTCTTGAAACACCTAATTGTGAGAGATTTTCTAATAAAACAAATTCTGATGGATTGAATATTTTCTTTATTTTTTCTGAAATCTTGTTTCCGATTCCTGTATCGATCAGGATATTTTTTCCTTTTGTCCGGATCAGAAGCAGGTTAAGAGCTAATTTTATCCTGTTCTTTTCGTCGGTTTTTAAAAATTTCTTCCAGATCGCTTTTGGAAGTACACCCATTGCTGCTCCACCATCTCCCCACCAGGTTCCGGCAGATATAATATGGCAATCGACATTTCCAATTACGATCTTGTCGATTTTTGCTTCCTCGGTTTATCTGTAATAGCAGAAGCAGGAAGAATAACTACTCTTTTAAAATCGCCTTCACCAAGCGTCATTGTCCGTACAGCCTTGTCTTTTTCGATGAATTTATGAACTATTCTTCGATTGGCGGCATTGAGCGGTTCGATCGTAATGCTCTTTCCAAGTCTTTTAACTTTATCTGAAATCGATCTGACTTTTTCTACCAGAGCTTCTTCTCTTCTTTTTCGATATCCATCAACATCCAACCGAATCTTGATCTGTTTTTTCTCATATTTGCTGATCATCTGGCTTATCAGGTGTTGAAGGCTATCTAACAGTTTAGCTTCCTTGCCGATAATAAAGCCGGGCTCTTCCGCTCCAATGATTTCAACTAAATAAATATTATCTTTATGATTAATGTTTATCCGAGTATATTTTATGTTGATCCCTTTTAATATACCTTCTGTAAATTCTTTTATCTTATCCGAAATACCGGACATCGTGAATTGTATCTTGGTTGGTTTTGAACCAAATAAATTAAAAAACCCCTTTGATCCTTCTTCTATAACTTCAAATTTAAAATCATTCAGCTTTAAATTAAATTCGTTCATAAATGCGGTAATTACCGACGAGGTAGATTTTCCTTCTCTCAAGATCGTGCGCATATTTATTCCTTATTGAATTTTTTCTTAATAATGTACTGTTGGATAGAGCCAATAATCGAGAACATTGTCCAATATAGAACAAGTCCCGAAGATAAAGATTTGAAAATAAAGAACATCATTATCGGCATGAAGTACATCATCATTTTCTGACTTTGCTGGGCAGCTTTTTGTTTTTCATCCATTTCTTCCATAGATTGTTTCGATGGAGTCATAAGTTTTTGCTGAACGAACATGAACACAGCCATCAAAATAGGCAGGAGCCATATTGGATCCGGTTCCGAAAGATCGGGAAGCCAGAGAAAACTTGTCTGGCGGAGGTCGATGGAATAACGAAGAATAGGATAGAGAGCAAACAATATCGGCATCTGTAATAACATTGGAAGGCAACCACCAAGCGGATTCACACCGTGTTCCTTATATAGTTTTTTAAGTTCAGCATTCATTTTCTGCGGATCAGATTTGTACTTCTGTTGAATCTCTTTCATAAGCGGATTGATCTTCTGCATTTTTGTGCTGGATTCAAAACTTTTGTGAGTAAGAGGATAGAGAATTATCTTTAAAAGAATGGCAAAAATTATTATACAAAACCCCCAGCTCGGGATAAAACTACCCAGGAATTTTAAAAAAGCCACAAAAATTTTGCTTATCCACTGCAAAAATTTGGGACCCATATCAACTACATTTTCAATTCCATTGTCATAGCTCTTAAGGTTCTCATAATCGAGTGGACCAAAATACATTGCGTAATTATGTTCTATGTTCGCTCTATTTAATAAAATCGTCAATTTTTCTGCAGGACTGTCATTGTTTTTAAATGCAAGGAGTTTATTGATGTTAACAAGTTCGTCCGGCATAATCGCCATCACAAAGTATTTTGACTTCACCGCTGTCCAGCCGATGATCCCTGTAGCTTCTCTATTCTCTTTAAGTTTTGAAAGACTGTATTTTGTAATGATATTATCGACCAATCCAACCACTTTGTATTCGCGAGATTTCATTTTGAGATACTCTTCCGTATCTGCAATACCACTGTCGATATTTAGATTATAGCCGGCAAGTTCATCATAGCCTGTAACTTTTAGATTGAAGTTAACTCCATAGTTATCTGTTAATTCAAATATTTTTTCGACCATTCCTCTTTCGGTTTGATAAATGAAAATTATTTTTTTTGAGTCTTCCAGAACAGAATATTGAAAAGCAGTACTACTAAGATTAGAAATACTCCCTGAATGCATCGATAATTCTATGTTCAATATAAATTCATTTTCAGGAATGAGTTCAGCCGGTGTTATTTTATCTTTTAAAAAAAACTTTTTGAGTTGTATTGAATTGATCACGGCACCAAGATTGCTGAAAGTTAATTTAATAAATTCGTTTTCAAGAACAATATTATTTATTATCTCAATATCGTTTTCAGGTTCGATTACATTTTGTTCATACGAATCGTTGGATAATTCATTATTAACAGGTTCTTTGATCTTTTCTGTTTTTTCTACTTCCTGTTTCTGTTCAGTGTGTACTTGTGTATTCTTATTCTTCCAGATAAATTCGCTGCTGATCCAGAATACAACAAGGATCAATAATACAGCGAGCAGAGTTCGTTTTTCCATAAATTCTCCTTAAGGTAGGGGGTCATGACCACCCGGATGAAAAGGATGGCATTTTAAAATTCTGATAATAGATAATTTCAATGCTTTGAAAAAAGAATATTTCTGAAATGCTTGATGGGAATATTGACTGCAGGTGGGTGTGAAACGGCAGGATGGCGGCAGGAATATCGAAATAAATCGTCTGTAAAAGCTGAGCAGAAAGAGAACCGGTTTATTAAAAATCTTCATTCAAGTCTATGTTCCAAATAACATTGTCAGGTCTTTTTTTATTTCTTGCCATGCAGCATTCCCGGCAACAGATTTTGTTATGATAATTATTTTTTCATTTGTCGGATGAAATTTAGTATTTTCTCGGAGGAAAGCCTTTATTCTTCTTTTCATCTTATTTCTGATAACAGCTTTTCCAACTTTTTTACTTACAACGATTCCAACAGCGAACAGGTCTTCAGGTATTTTTTTTCTAAGAAAAATAAAAAGATCACCTTCGGATTTTTTGTTGTTATTATATATTTCCAGGTATTCTCTTGTCGAGGTAATGAATCTCATTTAATCGCTAACTGTAAGCTGCGTTCTTCCTTTTGCCCTTCTTCTTGCCAGTACTTTTCGTCCGGCTTTAGTAGCCATTCTCGAGCGGAATCCGTGTTTGTTTCTCCTCTTTCTATTATGAGGTTGATAAGTCCTTTTCATTCAATTCTCCTTCCAGATAAAATCATCTATTTACTTCATAACTTATTATTTTATGCCTTGTTATAAAGGCTGGAACAAACTGAAATAGGCAATCCTGCTGTCAAGAAAATTGTATGATTTTATATAAAGATAAGAAATTTATTTGTAAAAAATATCTATTCAAAAAAATTTCTAAATAAAGAAAATTCTTAAAGTTGACTATTCCCGTGGCAAGCCAAGGAGTATTTTGCCAATTTTATTTAAGCAAGCTTAAACACGAATTTTCAATATTTAACCCCTCTGTCATTCACCGAATGACATCTCCCCTAAATCAGGGGAGAAAATATGGAAACCCCAACGCAAGCATTGAGGAATTCTTTTGATTAAAAAAAACGCTGTTACCAATTATTATTTCTTTATGAAATCCTGATTCTGCTTGACTGGTAAAGCTAAGTTAAAAAATTCAAAAACCTATGGATATCTTTTACAAGAGAATAAGCTCTATTATTGATAACTCTGATTTTATCGGGCAGTTTGATTCATTGGTAAAAGAACAAAAAACGAAAATTTTGTTTTATAACCTGAACCGATCGATAAAATCGCTGCTGGTAGCAAGAGCATTCAAAGAAACAGGAAAGAATATCATCTTCGTTACTTCCGATGATAAGCTTGCCGAGGATTATCTGGAAGACCTCGATCTTCTGGTGGGAAAAGAATCTGCTCATTTCCTGCCGGATTACGAAGTGCTTCCCTACGAGCAGCGCTCTCCACATTACATGATCCGGGCTCAAAGGATCGAGACCCTAGCTGCTGCTGTTTCAAAAAAACCATCTATTTTCAGTGTTTCTATTCGTGCACTTCTCAGGAAAATCGCTTCTTCCGAAATATTCGGAAAGAATATCATCACACTAAATAAACACAACGAATATAATCCAGATATCCTTATTTCCAATCTTGTAGGAATGGGATATGAAACCCAATTCCAGGTTTCCAAAGTGGGAGAAGTTGCCCGTCGCGGCGGGATCATCGATGTTTTTGGACCAAATTCCTTAAAGCCGGTACGCATAGAATTTTTCGGAGATGAAATTGAATCTATCAGGGTATTCTCCATTAGTTCTCAACGTTCAACGGGTGAGGAATTAAATACGATCACACTAATTCCTTCCCGGGAATTTTCTCTTCATGATATAGATACCGATAAAAAGTTGTGGGAAAGAATTCATAAAGACGGTTTTTATGATGGCATCGAGCTTGATGCATCTCTTCTTCTTCCCGAAGTAGAAACTTTCCTCGAATATTTTATCCGGAATGAATGCATTATTTTCTGGGATGAGTTCCAGTTTTTTGATTCTTTTTTTAATGAAGTTATGGAAGAAACAACCGGGCTTTTTCAAAAGATCAGAACAAAATATAAAAAACGAATTATTCCAGGACCTGAAGATATTTTTGAGAATGATGAGTATGTAAAAAACATTTTCAGGAATTACACAAATTTCTTCCTATCGAGTTCTTTCCAGGAATTTAAAGGTATTTCTGCAAAAATAGAAGTTCCTGCTGCTTCTCAATCCAGAATACACGCAAACCTGGAAATATTAGAAAAAGAACTGAAAGAAAAACTGCAGAAAGGTTATAGGATATTCATTCAATCTGATAATAGCAGTCAGAGCAAACGGATGCAGGAATTGCTGCCGGATCTTGAAGAGAAGATCGATTTTTCAATTGGAGTATTTCAGAGTGGTTTCAATCTTACAGATGCAAAATTATCTATTTATACGGATCATGAAATTTTCAGCCGTTACAAACGTAAAAGGCGTCAGGCTCGGTTTTCCAGAGAAGAAGCTCTTGTAGATTATGAATCTCTTAAACCCGGAGATTATGTTGTTCACATCGATCACGGGGTAGGAATATACTCGGGTCTGAAAAAGCTCATTGTGGAAGGAAATAATATTGAATGTTTAACATTAAGTTATGCAGGAAATGATGTTGTTTATGTTCCAACTTTCCAGTTGGCTCTGGTTTCTAAATTCGTTTCCGAAGAAGGAATCGCTCCTGCGATCCATAAACTGGGAAGCAAAAAATGGGAAAATACCAAGAACAGGGCAAAGAAACAGATCGAACTGGTTGCCAAAGACCTCATTAATCTTTATGCAGAAAGGAAAATAAAAGAAGGGATTTCATTCGACCCCGACACAACCTGGCAGGTAGAAATGGAAGACTCCTTCATCTATGAGGATACTCCCGATCAGGAAACGGCTATAAAAGAAATAAAAGCCGATATGGAATCAAACTCTCCGATGGAACGGCTTCTTTGCGGTGATGTGGGATTTGGAAAAACCGAAGTTGCCGTTCGGGCTGCATTTAAAGCTGTGATGAGCGGCTGGCAGGTTGCCGTGCTGGTTCCCACAACTTTGCTTGCAGAACAGCATTACCTTGTTTTTAAAGAAAGACTAGCTCAATATCCCGTTAAAATTGCAATGTTCAGCAGGTTCCGTTCCCGGGCAAATCTAAAAAAAGATGTTCGTTTGCTGTTCACCGGTGAGATAGACATCGCCATCGGAACACATAGACTTCTTTCAAAAGATATTAAATACAAAAAACTCGGTCTGCTGATCATCGATGAAGAACACCGCTTCGGAGTGCGGCACAAAGACAAACTCCGCCAGATCAAATCTGATGTCGATACGCTTTACATGAGTGCAACGCCGATTCCACGCACAATGTATATGGCGCTTTCCAAATTGAAGGAACTCTCTCTCATCAGAACTTCTCCCAAAGCAAGACTTCCAATTAGAACGGTTATCGTTCCCTTCGATAAAGAAATCATAAAGGATGCGATAAACAGAGAGGTTGACCGTGGCGGGCAGGTTTTCTTTGTTCATAATCGGGTTCAAACCATCGAAAGCATTACGTCCGAATTGCGTAAACTTCTTCCCGGTGTAAGTTTTGCAATCGGTCACGGTCAATTACCCGAAAAGCAGTTAGAATCTGTTACACTCGATTTTGCACACCATAAATTTGACGTACTGGTAGCAACCACTATCATTGAATCCGGCATAGATATTCCTAACGCAAACACGATCATTATGAACAGGGCAGACATGTTTGGACTATCACAATTATACCAGATCAGAGGTCGCGTGGGCAGAAGTAACCGCAGGGCTTATGCTTATTTGATCATCCCATCAAAACTCCACGATGAAGCACGAAAAAGACTGGAAACTTTAACTGAATATGAATCACTTGGAAGCGGTTACCAGATCGCAATGCGGGATATGGAACTGCGAGGAGCAGGAACGCTTCTGGGAACAAAACAAAGCGGGATCATCAATTCTATCGGATTTAATTATTATAACAGATTGCTGGAGCGGACGATTGAAAATATATACTCTAAAAAACCCGAAGAACTTCAGGTAGAAAAAGACATTCATTTGAGTAACCGCATTCGAATAGATTGTGATCATTACCTGCCGGAAAATTACATTCCAAACGAAAAAGACAGGTTGGAAATCTACAGGAAAATGCTGGCTTTTGAAAAATCCGAACAGTTTGATGACTTGAAAAATGAACTTGCCGATAGATTCGGAAACATTCCAGAGCAGGCAGAGAACGCAATTCTTTTCTTTCAATTGAAAATGTCGGCACATCAAAATAATTTGAATTCCCTCGATATGACAAAAGGAAATCTTACTATAGAATTCGATAACAAAAGGCTGCCTTCGAGAAAGAGCATCAACTCTATGGTTGAGCATTTTCAATATCCGATAAGATTCGATACAATAAGAAATTTCAAAATTATATTTAATCTTTGGGAAGATAAAAAGAAATTCGATAGGGAATTTCTTCAAAAAGGATTAGAAATATTAAATTTCATATTGAAAATAAATATTTAGCAAGTTGAACACCTGTTATGAAAAAATTGACAAAAAAGTCCTGTTTTAGATTTTTTCCTTCTTTTAACAGGGAGGAGATGTGTTTAAAATAAAAAGACTTATCGTGCTGATAATAATTCTATTGTCATGTTGTTCGTTATTTTCTCAATCAATTGAACAATTAAAAAGTGCAAATGTGCTTTATAACGTTTCTGTCATCGGGTCGGTCAGTAATCCGGGAGTTTATATGGTTCCGCCTTCCTGCAGGGTATCGCAGGCAATAAAGATGTCAAACGTTATTAGAGACACTTTAAATGTACCAAAAAATATTTTAGAATTACAGTCATCGCGTAATATTGTGCTTAAAAGAGGTGACGAAAAGCAATATATAGACCTGGAAAGATTTTTCGTACTTGGTGATGAGAATAATAACCCTTACATTATGGATGGCGATATTATCATCGTTCAACCTATTAACCGCATAGTTTCTATTTTTGGCGCTGTTGTCAAAGAAGGAGATTATGAGCTTGCGCCTGGTGATAAGATCTTTGATATTATTCAACTTGCAATGGGACTTCGTGAAGATAGTGATCTGAAGCAGGCAGAGATCATTCGTTTTGTTGAAAATAATATTGATGTTGAAGTTATTCAATTTGATCTTGCTGAGATTTTAGCAAATCCTCAAAGTGAGGCAAATCTTATCTTAAAACCCGATGACAGGATATATATACGTTCTATTCCAAAATATCATCCGAAAGAATTCATAACAATTACCGGGGAAGTCAAATATCCTGGAATATATCCCATCGACAAAAGCAAAACCACATTACGGAATATTCTTGAGAAAGCGGGCGGCCCAACAGCAGATGCCTATCTTCGGAATGCCGTATTAAATAGAAAAAGCATCGAAGATATTATCGATCCTGAATATGAACGATTGAAAAAGATGTCATCCAAAGATATGACGTATCTGGAATATAATTATTACAAAACCAAATCAAGACAGCAAAGAGGAAAATTTGCTATAGACTTTTACAAACTCTGGGAAGAAAATGATGAAAAATCTAACGTGCTACTTAAGAATAATGATGCTGTTCACATCCCGGATAAAACCGTTACAATAGCAATTTCCGGGCAGGTAAAGAATCCCGGATTAATTCCATTTATCCATGGAAAAAATTACCTGTATTATGTTGAACAAGCCGGAGGTTTTTCTTGGAATGTTTCTAAAAGTAAGATCCGGCTGATCCGTGCTTCAAATGGAGAGTGGATCAAACCGAATAAAAAAACGATCGTTGAAGTTGGTGATATGATATTCGTGCCGGAAAAGCCAAAATTCAATGGATGGGAATTCGCTCTCGATGCACTGGATATTATTTCAAAAGTAGCAACTTTATACATTGTTCTTAATAGTATCGTAACAAATTAATTGGAGAAATAATGAAAATATTAATTACCGGTGGGGCTGGATTTATCGGCTCTCATCTCGCAGAAAAATTACTGGAAGAAGGACATGAAATATCCGTTATAGATAATCTTACAACAGGAAAATATTCAAATATTATGCATCTTATCAGGAATTCTAATTTCAGCTATACTATAAATTCGATCCTGAATCGTGACATCTTAAAAAAACTGATAAAAGATTGTGACCAGATATACCACATGGCAGCGGCAGTGGGCGTTAAATATATCATCGATAATCCGCTTCTTTCGCTGCAAACCAATATCGGTGGTACGGAAAACGTCCTGGAATTTGCAAATAAATTTAAGAAAAAAGTCCTTCTTGCCTCGACTTCCGAGATATACGGTAAAAGCGATAATATCCCATTTAAAGAAGAAGATGACAGACTTCTGGGTTCTACTCACATCTCCCGCTGGAGCTATAGTTCTGCAAAGGCTATCGATGAATTCCTTGCGCTGGCATACTATCGTGAGAAGAAGTTGCCGATAATAATTGTAAGATGTTTCAATACGGTTGGTCCGCGGCAGACCGGACAGTATGGAATGGTTATACCTAAATTCGTCAGGAATGCTCTTCTAAATCATCCTATTACTATTTTTGGAGACGGCAATCAATCACGTTGTTTCTGCGATGTTGATGATGTTACTAACGGTATGATACAATTGATGAACAACAAAAAAGCCGAAGGCGAGATATTTAACCTTGGAAATGATAAAAGCATCACCATTATCGAGCTGGCAAAAAAGATTAAAGCAATGACACACAGCAAATCTAAAATTGATCATGTGGAATACGAAGACGCCTACGAAGAAGGCTTTGAAGACATGAGACATAGAAAACCAGATCTTACAAAGGTAAAAAAATTAATAGATTTTAATCCCAAATATAATCTTGATAAGATCCTGGAAAGAATAATAACCTACTTTGAAGAATAGGAGAAATTTTGAAAGTACCTTTATTAGACCTTAATGCACAGTACGAACCCATAATGAACGATATAAAAAATGAGATGGAAAAAGTATTCACCACTCATGCTTACAAACTTGGACCGCAGGTAAAAGAATTTGAAGAAGAAATTCAAAAATATTGCAGGGTAAAACATGCTATCGGTTGTGCTTCCGGAACAGATGCCCTTTTGCTTGCTCTTCTTGCTTTGAATATAAAAGATGATGACGAAGTTATCACAACACCTTTCACGTTCTTTGCAACTGCCGGAACTATTCATCGTGTAGGTGCAAAACCTGTTTTCGTAGATATAAAACCGGATACGTTCAACATCGATCCCGATAAGATCGAAGCAGCCATTACTTTTAGAACAAAAGCAATAATTCCCGTTCATCTTTTCGGACAGCCGGCAGAAATGGATAAGATCATGGCGATCGCCGGAAAATATAATCTGAAAGTTATCGAAGATAATGCACAGGGAATTGGAGCGGAATACGATGGAAAAGTAGCCGGTTCTATCGGTGATATTGGAACACTTTCCTTTTTCCCAAGCAAAAACCTGGGAGCAATGGGAGACGGCGGAATGTGTATTACAAATGATGACAAACTGGCTGCAAAACTTTTCCAGCTTCGTGTTCACGGAGAAAATCCGCAATATTACCATAAATGGGTAGGATTGAACAGCAGGCTCGATACTATTCAGGCTGCGGCTCTCCTTGTCAAATTGCGTTCATTGGAAAAATGGTCGGAAGCACGAAGACAAAATGCAGGATACTATTACAAAAATATGAGTGATATTCCAAAGATACAACTTCCGGTAATACACAAAAAAGCAAAAACCATATTTAACCAATTTACAATTATTGCAGAAGACCGTGATAAACTTCTTTCCCATCTTCGTTCAAAGGATGTTGCCTGTGCAATTTATTATCCTATGCCGCTGCACCTTCAGGAATGCTTTTCCTACCTCGAATACAAAGAAGGTGATTTCCCGGTTGCAGAAGAAATGACAAAAAAGGTGCTGTCGATTCCGGTTTTCTCTGAAATAACAAAAGAGCAGCAGGATTATGTGATCGAAATGATCCGAGAATTTTATGAATAGGAGTCCAGGCAAATGAATTTTATCGTTTGTATAAAACAAGTTCCCGATACTACCGACATCAAGATAGACCCCGATACAAATACACTCATCAGAGAAGGAGTGGAAAGCATAATCAATCCATTTGATCTTTATGCAATTGAAGAAGCCATCAGGCTGAAAGAAAAATATGGTGGAAAGATCACAGCTATCAGTATGGGACCGCCGCAGGTGGAAAGTGCTCTTCGTGAAGCTGTTGCGATAGGCGTGGATGAGATCATTCTTCTTACAGACCGCAAATTTGCCGGCGCAGATACTCTGGCAACCAGTTTAACCCTTGCCGAAGCAATTAAAAAAGTGGAAGAATATAATGTTATTCTTTTCGGACAGCAGGCTATCGATGGAGATACCGCTCAGGTGGGACCGGGCGTTGCAACTCACCTTGGACTTTCGCAGACATGTTTTGTAAGAAAAATAGAAGGTATCAAAGATGACAGGATTACAGTTCAAAGACTCATGGAAGACGGTTATGACAGAATAGAAATGCCTTTGCCGGCTGTGATATCTGTTGTTAAAGAAATAAACATTCCCAGACTGCCCTCTTTGCGTGGAAAAAGAAATGCAAAAAAGACTGAAATGAAAACTTGGACAGCCGGCGATCTGGGGTTGGATGAAAACATTGTAGGATTGAACGGTTCTCCTACTCAAGTTATAAAGATATTT
>JAUVLE010000241.1 GCA_030595905.1 Candidatus Cloacimonadota bacterium
TCTCAGTCTCTACGACACATCAGTTTCAGGTGATATTTCAGCAGTTTCAGGATTAATTAATTTAACATATCTCAATTTCAACTACACACCAGTTTCAGATTATACGGATGGAACACTTGGTTTTACTTATGTTAATATCAATATTCAATTAAATAATCTAACAGGCTTAGACGCTACAGAGATAAGCAATTTATTGATAGATTTAGACGCATTAGGCACAGCATGGACAACACCAGTAATAGACTTTTCTGGTTGTGGTGAAAATTATGCAGGATTAAGTGCAGGTGGACAGACAGCTTATGATAGTTTAGTTGTGAAAGGCTGGACTGTGAGTGGATTGTAAAGGAGAACTCAATGAATAAAGTAAAGATATTTGTAATGTCAGAATTATCAAATTTATTACGTTATCACAATTTCAGGAATCCGACAGTTTCTGATGATATTCAACCGTCATCGAAATTACCGAATTACCTAAAGGAGGAGAAATGAATAAAGTAAAGATCTTTGCAATAGTCGGTGGAATATTAGTATTATGTGCAATAGTATTAGCGTGTCTGGCAGGCGGAGTAATCGTTCTATGAACTGGCTAAAAAACAATCTTGCGAACTTGACGAATCAATTAAATCATTTCATAATTAGTGTATTCCCAACGTCAATATTATTCGCTTTTGGTATGGTTTGGTATGTGTTTACAGGAAATGTTCTCATGATGTTAGTTGTTTATACATTTTGGTTCGGATTGCTAATCGGATTTGAAATAAATCAGTATCAGAATAACTTTCGCTATTGGCTCGGGTGTAAGGTTCTTGACACGATCTGCGATATTATTGCAGGGTGTAGTTTGTTCACAGTGCTGGTTATAGTTTGGTATTTAATAATTTAGGAGGAAAGATGAAATTATTAGAATTTTTGAAAGAAAAAAATGGTCAATATAGCTCGGCAAGATTGTTTATGTTACTTGTTAGCATATCCGCCATTATTGATTGGCAACACGCAATTTGGACATCGGGACTTTGGAAACCCGAATATCAAACAGTCGGATTAATTCTTGGTGTATTAGGTTTCAAATTTTTCCATAAAAGAACCGAAGAATAGTCAACTACCCACGGTTAAAACCGTGAGCTTGCAAGGAGGTTGCATTGAAATTCAAAATCTATGCCTTTGCTATTTTTATCTTATTATATACCGGTGCAATAAGCTGGATAGTATTCTCACAAACAAGGAAAAATTATTACGTTCCACCTATTGCACAAATCCAGTCGGATAATGTAGCAATGCAAGAAGCGGATAATAAAGATGAAATAATTGAAAATCTTGAAAATCAAAATGCAGAATTGAATAAAAAACTACTTGAAAAACACAATGAAGAAAACTATCAAAAACCGACTGATGATATACCACAAGTTGACGAGTATATTCCATTCGTTCCTGATTGGTTGCCTGAACTTCCGATTGAAGAAACAAGGTCTGCAATCACAAATTACAAATGGCAAGATACTGAGAATAATTACTATATGACATTAAAAATCAAATATTTCTATAACAATATGACATTTGAAGTTACTCCGAAGGATTTATCATTCAAACAAGTCAAACCAAAACCATTCTGTGCAAGTGTTATATTACTTTCCAACGGCTACGGGGCGAACATCAGTTATGATCTATGGAGAATCCGATTAGGTTCAGGAATTTATATCAGTAAGGAATTTATCCCATTCGTGGGAATCAGTGCAGGTTGGAGATTTTGATGAAACTTAAACTAATTATCATTCTAATTCTATTCACAATAAGTTTGCAAGCACTTACAATAGGAGCTTCCGCTTCTGCTCGTAAAAACATTGATTATATCTTCGATTATGAATTTGCCTTTGAAATCTCCCAAACCGACTTTATTTATGCAGAATGGGAGATTGAACGTGAGAATGGTAAAAACTATTTCAACCAAGAGTATAAACTCACTCTGAGCAGGTCATTCTTAACGTCTAATGCCAAGTTATATGATGTAGAGTCTAAATCTATTAATATGAAACAAATTGACCTGAGAGCTGTTTATTCAGTATTCAGTTTAGGGATTGCGAACCAGTGGAACGAGAACATCCCAACTACGAAAATTATAGCCGGAATAAGATATAATAAAACAATCAATAATTTCAAAATAGATTTCACACAGGATATTTTAACAAAAGATTTTCAGGATTTCGATTTCGATGTTCGTGGTGTATTGGAATATAAATTCAAAAGGTTTACATTGTATTGGAATGGAAGCTTGAAAGATTATGTAAATTCAGATTGGCAGGTGAAGGCTGGAATTAAAGTTCTTTTAAGGTTGACAAAAAAAAATGAATAGGATAAAAAATGGTTACAAACAGGCGGCATAACGGAATGTGGATTAAGACTTGGCAAGCAATTTTGGCATTAATTTTGATGCTTGGAACAGCATTAGGCGGAACTTTATATGATAAGTATAGAATAAACAGTGTAGTGTTTACGGTCAATAAACAATTAGTGCCTAAAGTTATAAATTTAGAGAAACGTGCAGAAGTAAATGAAGAAAAGCACAACGGGGAAAGTAGGTTATATAATGAAAAACTTAAAACTATAAATGAAAAATTGGATGATGCCAGTAAAGAAAGAGATGCGATCATCAAAGCAATTAAAAAGCTGTCGGAAAATACCATTATCATTTATGATGATTCTAAAAAAAACAATGGATAAAAATTGTGACAAAACCACTCAATGGATAAATTAAAAAGCTTTGTAATAGTAGTTGACGGAAAGCCATTTATAAAAGGCTTTGATAAAGGTAAAACGCCTGATATGCGGGCAGATTTCAAATTTAATAAAAAGGAGATAAAAAATGCCACTAACAAAATTAGAGTCGGAAGAGCTTACAGATGATATTTGTGAAGCAATCGCACAAGACGGATTCGGAGATTTAACTCCACAGCAAGTAAAAGACATAATTCGGGGAATATGCAATAACAAAATGGCTTAATAATGTTCAACCCTGAAATGATCCAGCAATTTGTATCATCTACGATAGACAATTATCTCAATATGATTATAATGTTTATATTAATCATATTCGTTACGGTAAACGCTAAAGACATGGCACACAATCTTATTATAGGAATATTCATTAAAGTATTCAAATCTTATCAGCAGCGTGACATATTGAAGATAGACGGCAAGAAATGGTTTGTAGATCATCTCAATAGTTATCGGATCAAGTTCTTAGAAGTAATAGAAATAGATCAAGACACAATTATCCTATCGAAAGTGGAAATGAGCATCGCATATACTATATTCTTAAAATCTAAAATTATCCGATGCGGTAGTTTTAGATGAAAATACAAAACAAACAAGAATTAATTAATGAAATGAAAAAACGCAGTAAACGAGTAGAAGAATATTTGAAACGAGGGAAATAGTGTATATTTCTAAACATTTTGGATTGGAAGAACTTGTATGGAAAGAATTATTTAAAGAATTACACGATAAAAATATGCTCTGGGTTCTATATCGTAAATTTGACGATAGATTTCTTATGACAATAGATCAATTCCGTGAAGATTTTGGATCAACATTAATAAATAATTGGAGTTTCAAAGACGGCTTATGGTTGAATGGTATTTACGAATATTCCTGTGCCAGACCAGCAATAATTCCCAAAGGTGAGAAATGGAGTTTTTATACTACTCACGTTGATTTTAACACTGGCGATTTAAAAGTTAAGAAATATAAAGACTTAGTTTATGCTGATAAATTAATCGCATATAATGAAGCAAGGCAATATATAATAGATCATCCTGAAAAATATCCTTACGTTACAGTATTAGAATCAGGAGATTACGCTCCGACTTGGGTTCATTTAGCAACTTCTAATTTTCGTCATCAAAGCGGAAATATAAGAATAATTAAACCATAGTGATAACACCATCTCCCCGCCGAACGAATGCGGGGCAGAAAGGCGTTTTAAACAACATTCCGCTTCGCTCCATGTTGTTTAATGCCGGCGTGCCACTAAAAAGAGATGAGCAACCGCATCGAACC
>JAUVLE010000086.1 GCA_030595905.1 Candidatus Cloacimonadota bacterium
AACAGTTGATGAAGATGGTTTTAAGATCGAGATGGAAAAACAAAAGAAACGTGCCAGAGATGCTGCAAAATTCGATATGAAGTTAGAGGAGATCGATTGGATAGAATTGAAACCTGCAAACAAAACCGAATTCGTTGGCTATCGATCTTATACCACTTTCTGCCAAGTTCAGAAATATTTTATAGATGATAAAAACAATGTGAAACTAATTATCGATAAAACACCATTCTATGCGGAATCCGGTGGACAGGTTGCAGATGTTGGCAAAATTTATAATGATGAATGCGAGATAAAGATATTTGATGTAAAAAAAGAGAATGATGTTTTTATTCATATTGGAAAACTAATTTCCGGTGAGATCAACGAGAAAGAATATACTGCTGTTATCGACGAAGAAAACCGGAAGAACATTACCCGCAATCACACGGCAACTCATCTTCTTCATAAAGCACTCAGGGAAGTTCTGGGAGAACATGTTCAGCAGAAAGGATCTTTCCTGCACCCGGATCATCTCCGTTTTGATTTCACCCATTTCCAGCAGGTTTCCAAACATGAACTTGATATTGTGGAGAAAGCAGTTAATGCTAAAATAAGAGAATGTATTCCTCTGACTGCAGAAATCCAAGATATTGATACGGCAAAAAAAGCCGGTGCGGTTGCCCTGTTTGGAGAAAAGTATGGAGAGAAAGTACGAGTGGTTTCCATCGGGAATTATTCCAAAGAACTCTGTGGCGGAACGCACCTGGATTTTACCGGAGAGATAGGTCTATTCAAGATCACATCCGAATCTTCCATTGCTGCCGGTATCCGCAGGATCGAAGCTATCACCGGAGAAAAAGCTGAGCAATATGTGAAGGTTTTGGAAGATGAGATCGATGAGATTGGACGTCATTTGCATGCACCTTCAGCTTCTGTTCTGGAAAAGATCCAGAAGATGATTGCAGATAATAAGCAGTTGCATATCCAGTTAAAGTCCGTACGGATTAAATCTGCCGGCAGTGCTATCGATAAACTTATCCAAAAAGCGATAATTATTAATGATGTGAAAGTAGTTGTAGCCAGAGTGAATGTGCCAAATCCTGCAATAATGCGTCAGATCGGTGATCAGTTGAGAGACAAATTGAAATCCGGCATCGGGCTGCTATTTGCTGAAATTGGTGGAAAGGTGTCCATCCTGGTTGTGGTTACAAAAGACTTGACCGAGACTTATCATGCCGGAAAGATCGTGGGAAAAGTTGCTGAAATCGTTGGCGGAAAAGGTGGAGGTAAACCGGATATGGCAATGGCTGGCGGAAAGGATGCATCCAGAATCGATGAAGCGATCAAGAAAGTTCCTGAAATACTGAAGGAATTGGTTTAAACACTGAAAACACCGAGCACACCGAAAATGTGTAATATTATTTAGAAATAGAGAGGAAAAATGACAGAACTGCTTTATTCGGATTTAACAGAAAAAATACGGCAAGCAGCTTTTGAAGTACATCAATATTTTGGGAATGGTTTCCTGGAAAAAGTCTATGAAAATACTCTTGAGTATAAATTAAGAAAATTAGAGATGATTGTAAAACAACAAGAACCTATAAAAGTTTATTATGAGAATAAAATTATTGTTGGTGAATATATTGCTAATCTTATCGTAGAAAAGATAATTATAATAGAAGTTAAAGCCGTTAAAACTCTTGATAAAATCCATTTTGCTCAATTAAAGAACTATCTTAAAGCTACGAAGTTTCGCTTAGGGCTACTCATAAATTTTGGTTCAGAACAAATGCAGTTTAAAAGAATAATTCTATAACAAAATCGGTGCTTTCAGTGTTTTTCGGTGTTTAGTTATTATGAAAAAAATTCTCATTCTTCGTCTCAGTTCGATCGGTGATATTGTTCTCACGCAGCCGGTGGCAAAAGTTCTTCGGGAAGTTTATCCTGACGCAACCATCGACTATCTTACAAAAAAACCTTTTATTGGAATTGTAGAAGCATTCGGGTGCATCGATACGATCCATACCTGGAACAACAAAAGAATTATCCTGAAGAAGTTAAGAAAACAAAAATATGATATGATTATAGACCTTCATTCGAAATTTAATACATTCATAATAAAACTTCTGGTCAGGGGTAAGAAAACAGTTACATATAACAAGAAACACATTCTCAGAAGAATGATAGTAAAAAAGCTTACACATAAATCTATAGTCTCCACAGTGGAACTTTACTTTTCTGCATTAAAAAAAATTGGTATTACCGAAACAATTGAACATCCAAAACTTTATCCTGATAAATTGCAGAAAATCTCGCTGGGAAAAAGATTTCCGGGTAAAAAACTGATCGGCATTTTCCCGGGAGCTTTGCATGCTACAAAGATGTATCCGTTAGAGAAAATGGCGAAATTCATTGATTCTGTCCCTTCAAAATGGAATTGCAAATTTATTATTTTGGGTTCAAAATCGGAAAAACTTCTATCAGCAGAATTAAAGAAAAACACAAAAACCGAACTACTGGATCTTTGCGGAGAATTCAATATTTCGCAACTTATTTCTGTTATCGATAATATGGACGTTATCATTTCCAACGACAGCGGTCCGATGCATATCGCTGCCGCTATAGAGAAACCTCAGATAGCTTTGTTCGGGGCAACACATCCACGTCTTGGCTTTGCTCCCCTGAATAAAAAAGCTATTATAATATCTTCAAATATTTCCTGCCAACCCTGTTCATTACATGGTTCGGCTATATGTCCTAAAGGGCATTTTCTTTGCATGAATTCAATTTCTCCTGAATTGATAAAAAAAAATCTGGGGAAAATCATTAACTAAAAAACTCAGAAACCCACAAGCAGATTGTAAATTATCTTTACACGTAAAAACATTGTTGACAAAATTTATTCAAATTTCTTTTTATCACTTCATTCTACTCGATAAATGAATGATTTTAGGAGGGTAAGATCAAAGAAATTGAGAATGAATTATCAAAATTCGTATTAGCAAATAATGAATTAATAGAAAATATATCTGAAAAATTACAACTGGAAAAAAGCCAGATAATTGAAGTAATAGGAGAATCAGGTTCCGGGAAATCTTTTGTTTTCAAAGAGCTCTCCAATTTTCTTATAAAAAAAGAAATATCGTTTGTGCAATTTATTCCTTCTTATTTTAAATACAACCAGTTCAAGGAAATCGTTAAATTGATTGCCGATATAACAGATGAAACTTTTTATGATATTATTCAACAAGCTCAAAAACTTGAAATAAAAGAGAAATACGATCTATTCTATTTGCTTTCCGAGAATCTGGATAAGAAGAAATCATTTCGATCAAAGATCGTTATTATTTACGAAGGCTGCTATCTCGATGAGTACACAATCGATTTTATTCAATATCTTACTCAATATTCTGCCGAACATGATATTCAGTTTGTTATTTTTAACAGGAAAGAAACTTTTCCTTTTTCCGTATCTATCCAAATACCGATCCCTAAAGCTGAAGATATTCGTCAGGTAATCCGGAATATACTTCCAAAACAGAAATCGGAATTTATTTCAGAAAGTGAGATCATTAATAATATTTCCAAAGATAATCTGTTTGTCATCGAAAATATCCTTAGAGATCAACTTCAGAAAGGGAAAACTTTTGATCTTAGTACGTTTATGGACAAGAAAATAAGCATAAATACGATATACCTGCAAATGTTTAAAGATCTTAATCAAACTCAAATTGATCTTCTTATGACGATTTTTCTATTAGATACTGAAGCAGATTTGAAAAATATTAAAAAAGTCATAAATACGAATTCACTGAATAAAGATATGAAATTCCTTATCCAAAATAGAACTATTCACGAGATTGACAATAGATATTTTGTTAAAAAAATTAATTTTGTAAATGATTATTTTTTAAATTTATCCAAAATAAAAAAGAAAAAATATTATGAGCCTGTGATTAAAATATTGGATAAAGAAACATGTGAAGATGTCTGTATAAAAATCAATGAATTTGATGAAACACAGATAAAGAGCATTATAAATAAACTGACAGAACTAAACGATCATTCCACTCTCCTTGAATTGTATAAAATATATTTGGAAAAAATTGATAATACAAAAAGAAAAATATACATTTATTCAAAATTGGGCATTACTAATAAAAGACTCGGGAATTATGATATTGCAGCAGAGAATTTCAGACTGTCTCTTAAACTTTGTATAACCAATTCTTTACCTGCCGAAGATATTGTGTTCTATCTTGCCGAAACTCTTTATTTAATGAATTCTACAGCATTCGCACTCGAAATAATAAAGAAATATTCTTCCACACCAAAAGATAAATATATCCAATGCAGAATCATTCTTTTGAAAGCAAAGATATTAACAGAAATAGGGAAATTTGAAAATGCCTTAAAATCTGCCGATGAAGCCTTCCTGATCGCAGATCAGATCAAAGATACGAATATTCGCTTCCAGTTGAAAGCAGACTATAAAAAAATAAAAGGAAAAACATTCTATCATACGATGGATTGGACAAAAGCCGAGACTGAATTCGAAGACGCCGAGAAATTTTATAATAACATAAACAATATCGAAGGACTTGCTGCTATCTATAACAATCTTGGAGTGGTAGCTATGGACCAGAAAGACTGGAAGAAGACGGAAACTCTTTTCCTGAAAAGTCTGGAATATGAACGGAAACGATTTAGTTTGAACGGGATATCTATAACTTATAACAACCTTGGAAGTTTGTTAGAAGATCAGGGTGATTATAATAAATCATTATTTTATCTGAATGAAGCCTTGAAGATCCAAAAATTATTAAGCGATAGTTACAATATGACAGACACTTATCATAATATTGGCATTACTTATACCGATCTCGGAAAATATAAAGAAGCAGAAAGGTCATTTAGTTCTGCATTAGAAATGGCTATAAAATTTAATATCGATAGGAATATAAGTGCTGCCTTAAATGGTTTGGGGGCATTATTCTTTAAATCCGGTGATTTTTCAAAAGCTATAGATTATTACGAACAGGCAATAAAAAAATCCAAAGATAATAATTATTATTCAGGGTTATGTTCATCTTATAATAACATTGGAGAATTATACGAGAAACGTGGTGAATATAATATCGCTTTAGATTTTTATTCCAAAGGTAAGGAGTTATTACCAAACTTTTCCGATGATTTCTTGAAAGCAGAACTTTATGGAAATCTTGGCAGTGTGCTTACGGCATTACATCAGTTTAAAGATGCATATAAATACCTGGTAGAAAGTTATGATTTCTTTAAAGAATTAAATGCAAAAGACAAGATCATTGAAGGATCACAGAAAAAGGCTTTTTATTTTATTCAGACAAGAAACTATGAAAGCGCTAATTATTATCTGGAATCTTCATTAAAAATTGCAGAAGAAATTGGAAGTGAAATTCAAATCGGAAACTGCTATTACTTGAAAGCGATTCTGGAGAGAAAAAATCCTGAAATTGCTCAGGAATTCCTGGAAAAAGCTATTGAAAAATTCATTAAAACGAAAAACAATTTTGAACTGGCAATGGCAAATTACGAATATGCTTCTATTCTTCTGGAAAAGAAAGAGTGGGAGCAGGCTCTACAGATATTGCATGATAACAAAAAATTAATACAAAAATTCGAGGCGATCAAATTCCTGGAAAAAAATGATGTCCTCATTAACAAGATCAACAAAAATTATGCTATCGAACTAAAAGAAACAAAACTGCAGGAATCAACGCTGAACGCATTCTATGAGATTACGCAGGAACTTAATGATATAACGGATTTCGATATCCTTATCGAAACTGCCCTGGATAAACTGGTCGAGTTTGCAGAAGCTGACGGCGGGATATTTACATTGTACAATAACCGGATGGTAAAAGATTCCTGGGAATATCTCATACTGAATAATTTCTCAACTGAAGATAAAGATTTTCAACAATTAATAGACATTGTACAAAAAACATTTGATGATGGTGTTAGTCACAATAACAAACAACCTCATTTTGCCCCGGAATATAATAATATTATCTCGTTTCCCCTTATGATTCGAAATGAGAAAAAAGGCGTGATCTGTTTGTTCACAAAGCATGGATCACATTATTTTACCGAAAAAATGTTCAATCTTATCAGCGCTCTTTGCAACCAGATCGTTGTGATCGTAGAAAATATATCCTTTGCTAACCTTCAAAAATCACATGAACTCATCAGGGAAGAATTAGCTGCATCCAGCACTTTTGCAAATATCATCGGGAAAAGCAAAAAAATTCAGGAAATCTTTAGAATGATTGAAAAGATAAAGAATGCTTCCACAACGATTTTGCTGGAAGGAAGTAGCGGGACAGGTAAAGAGCTTATTGCCCGTGCAATTCATTTTAACAGCAATCGCAGGAACAAGAAATTTGTTGCTCAATATTGTGGAGCTTTGCCCGAAACACTTCTGGAAAGCGAATTGTTTGGTCATATCAAAGGTTCTTTCACAGGTGCAACCCACGATAAAAAAGGATTGTTTGAGGTTGCCGACGGGGGGACTTTCTTCCTCGATGAAATCGCTGATATCAGCCTTTCAACTCAGGCAAAATTACTCAGATTCCTTCAGGAAGGAGAAGTAAAAAAGGTGGGCTCGACACAAACACAAAACGTTGATGTAAGGGTTATCTGTGCCACGAATGTCTCCCTGAAAGATAAAGTTGATAAAGGTGAATTCAGGTTGGATCTCTACTACCGTCTTAATGTTATCAAGATCACTGTTCCTTCTTTAAAAGAAAGAAAATCTGATATTCCACTTCTTGCTGTTCATTTTCTTGATAAATATTGCAGGAAATTAGAAAAAAATATCAACGGCATCACAGATGAGGCTATGAAATATATGACGAATTATGATTGGCCGGGAAATATCAGACAACTTGAAAATGAGATAGAACGCGCAGTAACTCTGTCGGAAAGCGAATCTTCAATTAAATCTTCGGATTTATCAGAAGAAATATTCCATTTTCAGGATAACGTCGAGACAATTAATCTCCTTGAAAAAAAGTCTCTGAAAAACGCTGTCGAAGAACTGGAAAAACAAATGATAGTTAAAGTGCTTGAAGAAACCGATTGGAATCAGACGAGGACTGCTGTAAAACTCGGATTGAGCAGGCAGGGTCTGATCAAAAAGATGCAGCGTTATAAACTGGGAAAATAAAAAATTTTATTCTAAAAAAATAAAGGATTGTTACTATAATTTATGACAGACATGCAAAATATGGATAAACTGATAGATTTTATTGCTCTGGATATAGAAACTACGGGATTCGATTTCAAAAAAAACGAGATCATAGAGATAGGTGCCGTCAAATATAAAGATGGAAAACCTGCCGACGAATTTTCCGTATTCATTAAACCACAAAATCCGGTTCCGCAGTTCATTAAGCAACTCACACACATCACAGATGAACAATTAGCTTCCGGGCTGTCGATAAAAAAGGCATTGCTTTCTTTGATGGAATTTGTTCAGAAGGATATTGTCGTCTGCCATAATACTCCTTTCGATATAGGTTTCCTCAATGAAAAATATAAAAAAGCAGGCTTTCCCAAACTGACAAATCAGACCCTCGATACCCTCGATCTCAGCAGGATATATCTTCCATTCATACTTAATCATAAATTAGGAACTGTGGCAGATCATTTCAAAATAGATATTTCCAATGCACACAGGGCGATATTCGATGCAAAAGCAACAGGTGAGATACTTATCGAGCTACTTCGGTTTATCGACAAAAATATTCCTTTAAAATTAAATCATAGATTACTGGAACTCTCATTTTATCTTCGTTTGAATATTGGTTTGTCCTCTTTCCTGGAAAAAATAGTGGAATACCAGAAAAAGAATGCCCTGCTTTCCAAACAAAAACCGGAGATCAGATTTCATAATAGAAATTATATTGAATATGAGCCGAAAAAAATAGATGAGATCACTATTCATGGAGCTTTCAAAAAAGATGGTTTGTTAGACAGTAAATTCGATAAATATGAAATACGTGAAGGTCAGATAGAAATGTCGGAAGCAGTACTTTCCAGTTTTAATAAAGATGAATACTTGCAGGTCGAGGCTGGAACAGGAGTCGGGAAGTCGCTTGCATACCTGATTCCGGCTATTATTTATTCATATAAAAACGAAAACAGAAAGATCATAATTTCCACAAACACGAAAAATCTTCAGGAGCAATTATTTTTCAAAGACCTTCCCACAGTCAGTGAATGTGTGAATATTCCTTTCAAGGCAACCTTATTAAAAGGCAGAAGGAATTATGTGTGTGAAAAGAAATGGCTGGAAACCACGATGGATATGGAACGTCTTTTCTCGCAGAATGATATTCGGGCATATATGAACCTGATAGTCTGGAAGGAATACACGAAAACCGGTGACATTTCCGAAAACAGTTCATTTAATACAAGTCGTGACGGCAGTGTATGGAAAAAGGTTTCTGCCGATTCTTTTCTTTGCAGGGGAAGAAGATGTCCTCATTATAAAAGCTGCTTCCTGATGGATGTTCGCAAAAAAGCTGAGAATTCGAATCTGGTGATCATCAATCATCACCTGATGCTGGCAGATATGCAGACCGATAATGCTACACTTGGAGAATTCGAGAACATGATCATCGACGAAGCTCACAACCTTCCGCATATTGCACCGGCAGAACTGGGGATTAGCCTGTCTTATATAGATTTCAATAATTTCTTCATGCAATTATTCTCTGCCCGTAAGAAATATCAGTATGGAATATTGGTCGGACTGAAAACAGCAACAGTGAAAAGTAATTTTCCAGGCAAAACAGAATTTATCGAAAAAATAGAAAACACTATTAAACAGATAGGAGATAACAGGGAAATATTCTCTGAATTATTTAAAAAAGTTGGCGATCTGGTCAAAGAAAAGGGAAATTATGGAAAGCTCAGGATAAAGAATATCGATGATAATGAATTTATCACGGAATACCTGGCTAAGATAATTATTTTCTGGCAGGAGTTTTCCAGAAATATTATGCAGATTATAGACCTGCTTTCTAAAGTGAATAAACAGGTTTTTATCGATCACTCAAAAAATATGGAAATATTGGAAAGCATACAAAAAAGGATCAGCGAATATCACAATGCACTTGTTGCTTTGCATAATCCGGATCTGAAAGATTATGCTTACTGGATGGAGAACTTTCGCACCAGCGATGAAAAATATCCTTCCGGTATTTTAATTTACTGTCCGTTGAATGTGAACCAGATCTTTAATGATAAACTTTATTCACGTGTAAAATCCATCATCTTTACTTCTGCAACGATCGCAATTAGAAATAAATTTAAATATTTTGCCAACCGAATGGGACTTGATCTGCTGGAGGAAGGCTTTGTTCAGGAGCTTGTAGTTAAATCTCCATTCGATTTTACAAAACAGACAATGGTACTTGTTGCAGGTTTTCTTCCTGACCCGAAAGATAGATTTTTCTCTGCTCAGAGTATCGAGATAATCCGAAAATCCGTAGATATTTCAAAAGCCGGAACAATGGTTCTTTTTACTTCATATAAAAATCTTAATGAAGTTTATGATAGTGTGAGTGAACAATTTTATGCTCAGGATATTCCACTGTTTGCTCAGGGAAAGGGTATTGGACGTTCTGCTATGTTGAAAGAATTTCGAGAGCATAAGAGTTCTGTGCTGTTGGGAACGAATTCTTTCTGGGAAGGTGTGGATGTGCCGGGTGAATCGCTCGAATTATTGATCCTGTTCAAACTGCCTTTCATGGTTCCTTCCGAACCTATCGTAGAGGCTTTCCTGGAAAAACTCGAAGCAGAAGGAAAAGATAGTTTCATGCATTATATGCTGCCTAACGCTCTGTTGAAATACAGACAGGGTTTCGGCAGGCTCATTCGTCATAAAACAGATCGTGGTGTTGTGCTGGTGCTGGATAACAGGATATTTACGAAACGCTATGGTCAGTTTTTCAGAGATACGATCCCGGCAAGAACGACTATTTCTTTAACTACCATAGAAATTTATGATCACCTGGGAAAATGGTTTAATAAGATTTAGATGCTTTTTTAATGAGCAATTTTCAAGTACTTATTTCAATTTACAGGACTTTGCTAAAAATATTTGGTTCTCAAAACTGGTGGCCCGGAGAAACAGCAGATGAGATAATCATTGGCGCTGTTCTCACCCAGAACGTATCCTGGAATAATGTTGAAAAAGCTATCAAAAACCTGAAACAGCATAACCTCTGTACACTCGAACAAATTCACCATTCCAATATCGATAAGATAGCTCCTCTCATTTACTCCACTTTATATTTTAACCGGAAGGCAAAGAAACTGCAAAATTTTACAGAGTTTCTTTATATATATTACAATGGTGATGTCTGCAAGATGTTTCAAACTGAAACCCGGACTTTGCGTAAACAATTACTTCAAGTAAAAGGCATCGGAGAAGAAACTGCAGATTCCATTCTGCTTTATGCAGGAGCGAAACCTGTCTTTGTGATCGATGCTTACACAAAGCGTATTTTCAGCAGGATAGGGTTAACGAAACCGGATTGGAGTTATGCAGAATATCAACAGTTCTTTATGGAAAGTCTTCCCGAAGATATCAATCTTTATAATGATTTTCATGCCCAGATCGTTTACCTCGGGAAGCATTTCTGCAAACGGAAGCCGTTGTGTGATGAATGTCCGTTGAATAGTTTTTGTGGAGGGGATCACTCTACCAGTCTTCGCCAAGGCTACGCCCCGACAAGCTGTCTCCTTTATAGCTAAGGGAGAATATAAGAAAATGTGAAAGATATTTTTTCTTCTTGCTTTTCTACGTGGGGCTGTCCCGGAAGTCCCCATTCTTTACTAAACAACATTTGCATTTCTCATAATCGATTTTCATCTTAATTCATATTTCCGAATAAATCGACTCAGAATTGTCATTTCGCAGCCAAATGAACAAAAATAATCGTTCAATTAGGCTCAAAAAAGTTAAAAACATCTTCTTAATCACCTTCGCTAATTTTCTGAAGTTGTAAGCAAGGCAGTGAAGAAAGATTTCCGCTCTGACTTTGGA
>JAUVLE010000103.1 GCA_030595905.1 Candidatus Cloacimonadota bacterium
CGCTCGTCAATTAATTCTTCAAGGTAAGGCGGTAACGCCAAACCTTGATGCTGATTATATTCTTTATATTTTTTCATAGTTCTAATTTATAAATTCGTTTACCTGTGTAAATCTTTTTCTTGGGTTCTGGGACAGCCCCGAAAATAACTGATAAGACGTGTTTGCACGCCGTTTACGGCGTTCTTAAAATATGATTCAGAACAGCGTAAACGACGGAGCTATTGAATAATTTCTCTACAAAGTTTCCGCAAGAAGCAAAGCAATAAGATGCCTCTATTAATACATATACTGAATTAGTTATTCATAATGTGAATATTCTATTGCATTATATAGATTAAAAATCAGTGGTTAGAATTTAGGATAAAAAAAGAGGGTAGCTTTTGCAAGCTACCCTCTAATATCTCTCGAATAGAGATATTTATTTCTTCAATTCGTTGCCATCCATTAAGAATGAATCTTCAATTGAACGAATGAATTTGGATTTGTAAATTGCCGGAGCAACTTTTATAGTTTCACGAATTTGGAATGTCGCTGTTGTTACCCTGTAGAATTTCTTTTCATCCACACCAATAGGATCTGTTATCGATCCGCTGCCGTCAGTTACGGTTCCAACAAGAGTACTGAAACTTCCATAAGGATCTGAATCACTGTAAACATTATAGTTTCTTCCGGCTTCCGGTGTCCAGCTTATGATAGCATCGGTTCCGGAGATCGATACTGTAACATCAGCCGGAGGTAAAAGAACATTGGTATATAATGCAAAAGCCAGATCAACATCATCAAAGTCCCATTCAGTGTTTGGATAATCGTAAGCTACATTTCCAAGATCACCTACCGGAGAAGTGCTCCATAAGAACCAAGGATCATCAGGAGTACTCACACTGGTTCCACGGATTGAAACCCATCCATCGGTAAGAATAACTGATGTAGGCAATTCTGCCCGGTATTTATAAACAGGTCCGCTGGAGAAAGTAACAGTATCGACAGTAGTTCGATACAATGGAATTGAAAAAGATGCTACCTCCACATCAGGACTATATTCCGTAGTATGATCGGTATAGAATTTAATCTCAAATGTCATCGGGTCTTCCACATCAGATTGAATCCAACCTCCATCATAATACCAGTTAATTCCCCAGAATTCTATTGCTGTAATTGGCTGTGGAATACTCCAGAAATTTTCGGCATGCATATAACCTGGTGCATCATCCGATGTCATCATACTCCAGCCGTAATCACCCTGATTGCCTATAGGCGGTTGATCAAAAACCGGTGATCCGGAAGCCCAACTGTTATGATAGTATCCTTCACCGTTAACTGGAATAAAGTGATCTAATCTTGAACTTGTTTCAGAAACAGTTATAGTAGCACTGTTTGTTACTACTGCATCCGGACCGTAAGCTACAAGGAAAGAAATTGATTCGCCACTGAAAAGTGTATCAGGATAAGTATTATAATCATAAAGTTCTATTTGTGGATCTCCGGCAATAGATACACTATTAATTACAACTTGTCCACCACCTACATTTTGAAGAGTTACAGTTTCGGTTTTCCACCCACCGATAGCTGTTCTCTGGAAGTCGATAGATACCGGGTTTATCACAAGAGTAGGAGGAACAGCAGCAGCATAAAAGATATGTGCGCTCATAAGGAATTGATAGTCTCCACCCCAATCATCAAGCATATAACCCCATATACCATTCCAATTTTCAACTGAACGGTAAGCAGCAGAACTTCCATCATCAGAGAGTATTTGTACTTCTGTTACACCAAAGACACCTCCATCTACAGTATATGTGATAAAGAATTCTTCCCCTGCTGTGAATGAGAGATTTAAAGACCTTAGATCGATTGTAGTCCAAGTAGGAGAAAGATTAATATCTGCAATATTAACCGGTAAACTACCTATTTCAACATTGGGAAGCCCGCTGGCATTAGTTCCATAATCTACATCGTAAATGTGAATCGTTATTCCGGTTGGTGTGCCAACAGTGTTATAGAAACAAACTGATAAGCTATCTAAATCGCAAGCATCGGCAGGTGTATAGCGAACACCAAATTCATCATCACCATATGTATCCGGGCAATTCCAGTAATAATATGCACTATTGTGATAGGATAATGTGGCGGGAGTTCCACCCTGGCTTTCCGTAGTAAATGACCAGACAGGACCATCGGTTTCCGCCCTAACAGAATTTTTACAAACCACACGCCAATAGTAAGTTGTATCGTAATCAAGAGAGAAAACACCACTCGGATCTGTACTGGTTATGGCAGTTCCGGAATAAATCTGTACAGATGCATCTTTGTTTGTTACAAGCGTCTGATTTGAACTGAAATAAACATCAACATCAACTGTATTAGCACCGTTTACCCACGAGATCATTGTATCGATGCTGATACCTGTAGCCCCATTTGTAGGATTTGGATTTGTAGGAACACCCGGTGCACCACCTGTAATAGGATAAAGACTAAATATTGCACCTTGATCATTGGTAAAGTTCATTCCACCAGGATTCAAACTGCTAAGATAGAAATACCCATTATAAGAACCTGACCAACCCCAATTAAAGTGAAAATAATTTGTTCCCTGATATCCATCGAGATTGAAAGCATGTCCCCCATATGGAGAATCAGGATCGTATCCTCTATAAACAAGAGGTCGACCATTATCTAAATCCGCTTTGATCATATTCTCCCATGCTGTATTGGAATAGCCGCTTTTGAGTGCGAAATAAGCAGTTGTATTATACTTGAAATAAGTTTCCAAAGCTGTTAAAACACTTGGTGAATATTGACCAACCCATGCACCCGAACCAGAAGGTCCATAATCCATTTCCATTGCAACACCACAATGATAAAGCAACTCTCTGGATGCATTTGTTGGAGTAGTATAATTCATTGGATAACTATATGTTGTAGTTCCGAAATTGGCTGAGAGGTAACCATAAGTGGCATGAGTGTAACCATGTGAACCAGTTCCTGTAGATGGGTGCTGCCAAAAATTCATAACCTGTGCCATAGCCACGGCAGCACAACCTGCATATACATAGCCACCCGGACCACCAGCATCTACAGGACAATATGTATTCCAAGTAGAACCCTGATTCCAATTAGATGTGATTAAAGGAGATACATCCCTGAGATTTCTCATTATTTCAAAATTCTCTGTACTCACATTTAACCTTCCCCATTCATCTTGTGCTTCTTTAGAAGCTGAAAGGTTATTTTCTTTAGCAAATACAATTTGCTCTTTAAAATTAGCTAGCATAGCATCGAATTGTGGTGGATGATTTTCTAATGTATAATTATGTTTAAAAACATAACCCAATACTGGAATTGTAGCATCATCTGCTGAAACCATTACAAATCCGGTTTTATCAAAATTAAAAATGTAGTAAATATTTTCTGCATTCTCCTTTTCAATAAAACTTTCGACAATTTCAAAATCATTTGAAGCATTCTCATTCCTTTCTGAATACCAATTTGTAGCAACCTGTTCTGCTGTTATTCTTGTAACCGCCGCAGAATAGACCATTGAAGGGATAATTAGGATAATGGTTAAAACAAAAAAAACAATTTTACTTTTTTTCATAATTCCTCCTATTTTAATTAATTACGAAAATTAAAATTTTGCATAATTTTGTCAAATCATATTTAGTACTTGAAAGTACCTCCACCGATAAATTCACGCAATACGAAAGCAGGATTGGAAGGGAGAATAATCTTGGAATTTACATTGCAAAATATATTAATTGTAAGTTAAATTTCGCACATGTCATAACCCGACTCGAGTTTAGAAAACCCGAGTCGGGTTATTTGAATTAAACGAATCCTGCTTGCATAAACATACAAACAGGATTCGCTTGCGTATGAGTAAGAAATTACATACTAATTCTCAGCAGTTACACGATAGAATTTTTTACTTCCGGCTGTTGAAACAGGGTCGTTCCAGGTTGTTGCTGTTATGTGATATGCTTCAAGCGTCCATCCACCAGGGAAGGTTGCATACGGATCTGTTGAACTGTAAACATTATAGTATATTGAACACGGATCCGGATCCCATTGAAGAGTAATGTTTGTGCCGACTTTGGAAATGGTGAAATTCAACGGGGCAGATGGAAGACAACTAGTGATTTCAAATGCCATATCAGTGAAGCGAGTTGGAGGTGGAGTAGCCCAATCTATGTGTTGCCAAGGAGTAGTTAATGTTTTGTCAGCAGCAGTACACAGAATAGGAGCAATTGAACGAGAACTCTCCTGCCAGTTCCAGATTACATAGTTAAGAGGATCAATTGAATGTGCAGTGATATCCAGCCAGTAGTATTGACCTTCTGTTTGTTCAAATGGAGATGTTAGAACGTAATCATAACTATAAATCATATTGCCTGCACTATTAAATATTCCAGTAGGAGTTTCATTTACCTGAGAAAGTGGAACATTAATTCCCCATAATTCCGGATCTACCGGTAAGCAAGTACCTGTTGGATCATCAGCATGAATACTAAGATGGAAATCATTAATACCGGAATTTACAGCTTCATAACAACCCCACCAGTGAATATCGGTTACCAATCCACCATTGCATAGCCAATCATCCGCTATAATAATAGAATTATAAGGATCAGGATCTATGATGTGATCATGGCAATGTAAACCAGATAATTCTTCACATGGTAGTTGAGACCATTTCACATCGGGATCCTCTACGATATCTACACTATAATCCTCTACTTCTCCATCACTCGCTTGTCCGGTAATTCCTAAACCACCGTTAGTGTCAAAACGGAAACGAGCGAATGTATTGCCAATAGTTGCAGTTGCAGGAACATAATAGTTCAAGCAGACCGTGCCTGCAAAGTGAATGTAAAGATCGGTAAATATCTGTTCATTAAGATCAGTCCAGTCACCATCTGCATTGAAATCCATCCAGCCCTGTAAGTAACCCGATGTACTTGTAGTAACAATAATCTGGGCAGGGCTTCCGGTCATTATCTGGTTAAAGATGATACCATCTTCATCATCATTTCCATCATTATCGTCACCGGTTGCGGTTGCATCCGGTTGACCATCAGGTTCAGCATCTACGCTGGCACCTAAGAATGTAACTCCATCGATTATATGATTTGCTCCTGTTCTGATAGATAGTGTTGGATACGTTGGATCGGGTGCATCACCGAAGTCGAGTTCTTCTGGTTCTTCTTCTACAAGTATCAGATAATCTTCCGTTTCACCCTCGGCAAATTCTCCTTCACCATTCCACTCACCAGCAGGAACAGGCAAATCTGAAATTGTAAATCGAGACCAGAAGTATCCAGCATTTGGTCCGATAACAAACGAAGGTGGAGTTAAACCGGATAAAGGTCCGGAATATCCTGCAGGAACCACGAAGTTGACCAAAACATGCTCAGGAGTCATCGTGCCGAGACATGTGGTTCCAGAATCATCTAACCAATAACCATTTTGATTCCAATCAAATAGAACATTCACGAAAAGATCTAAAGTAGATAGATTTTGTACATCAATATCTATATCAACACCCCAGGTTGCAGTTTGGCAAATTGTTCCAAGAGGTGTTCCAAGATAACCTGTACATGGAACAACGGTGTTAGCTGCATCGATAGTGAACGGTTCAGGTATGATAAGTCCTGCATCTCCATCATTGAAGCATTCATCTAAGTCATAAGCAGGGAAACATCCCGGGCAGGCTCCTGCATTTCCATCAAATTCCAGATCAACCGAAGGACCAAAATACGCGCTGAGCGGACCGGGACCGTGGCTAACAAAACCGCTTGGACCAACAGTTATACATGTTGGGAATAAACCTGTTACACCAGAAGAAGGATAGGCAATAGCACCATCTCCTTCGGGAGCATCACCAAAGTCATATTCATAAGTAACTTCTTCTTCGATTGTAACCCGGTAGTCTTCCACTTCACCGTCATTGGCTAAACCGGTATATGTTAAACCTCCGGTTGTATTAAATCTGAAACGGGCAAAAGAAGTTCCTAATGAAGCTGATGCCGGGACAATAAAATTAAGTGTGTTAGTACCGGCAGATACAGATATATCACTGAAGATTTGATCGTTTACTTCAGCCCAACCGCCATCGATATCAAAGTCTATCCAGGCATTAATAAATCCATCTACAGAGACAGTAACATCTACATTAACTGGTTGACCTATATAAAGAGGATTAAGAAAATTAACACCATCTTCATCATCAATTCCTGCTAAATCATCTCCAGTTGCGGCTGCATCTGGTTGCCCATCTAATTCAGCATCAATACTAGTTCCCATAAAAATTTGATAATCAATTATATGACGGGCTCCAATGGCTAATAGTGTCGGATAAGTTGGATCAGGTGCATCACCAAAGTCATATTCATCTGTAGGTCCTTCTTCTGTGGTTATTTGAAATGCCAGATCGATTGATTCACCTGTATATTCATGACCAAATGGGTATATCAATTCATTCCAATCACCAAGATATGGTTCATTACCTATAGTCCAGACTGCATCATCATTCCAATGTTCATAAGAGGTTTTCCAGCCAAAACGAACCCATGGCATTTCTGGATCTTGTGGAACAGCTTGAACATCGAGCCAATAAACAATCGGGTCTTCTGGTGTACCTTCCTGCAGGAAATAATCCTGTGGATCTAAAATACAATTATATTTAAAACACCATAAATGATTATCGTTAATCCATTCTCCTGTATCTGGATTGTACCAATCTTCAACACCGGATTCAATCCATTCAACATCTTCATACATCGGATACCATGTTTTCATCCATAAAGTTTCTCCCGGCATACTATAACCTGTGGGACTCATACTTGCAGGAATATCGGAATGAATACTGAATGTAAATTGAACAGCTTCAGGACACTCCCAATATGGCATTTCATCATTTTTCCATGAACCCCATATATGAATATCTGTAATATTACCTGTCTCAGTACATAAGAAGTCATCTGCAAGAATTATAGGTGGGCTTCCAGGGTCTTCAGGTTGAAAGGTGGCATCTACATCCATGCCGGTTGGTGATAGATCTGGTAGTTGCTCCCATTTTACTGTACTCCCGGAAGAAGTCCCGGTTATAATAAAGTTAAATGTATCATCTGCGGTTCCGCTGCTGTATGTCGCCCGAATCGTAATATCGATGTTCACGTCGGAAGTTACGGTAGGATTTTCTGTGAAAACCAGTTCATTATTGGTATTGATCGTCAAAGCGAACTCCTGCCCCGAAAGATCTGTTACCACGCTGTAGGATGTGGCAGATACTTCGCAATAATTATCAAGATCGACACCGGTATAAGGTAACAGAGAAACATCTATAGATACATCCGGTAATGGTCTCCACTTCCGTGGTTCTACATCAAAAAGCGCTTCCTGATCAGATGTAAAATTAGATCCGCCGGGATTTAAGCTGGTTAAGTAAAAATATCCATCATACGCCCCGCTCCAGCCCCAGTTGAAGTGGTAATAAGTGTTAATAGTACTATCGTAACCATCCAACACAAAGGCATGTCCACCACCACCACCCGGGTCATAACCGGCATACACAAGCGGACGATTGTTATCCAGTTCGGTTTTCAGCATTCCATGCCAAACTGGATTAGTGTAGGAAGCTTTCAGGGCATAATATGCATTAGGATTATATCTGAAGTGATCTTTCAAAGCGCTTAATGCTGTAGCCGGATGCGCTCCCCCGATCCAGGCTCCCGAACCAGTAGGTCCATATTGCATTTCTGCTCCAACTCCTACATGATATAATAGAGTTTGAACATAAATATTTAGACTTGTAACACTATTTGGCATAAGTGTCCAATTATAGGTAGTTGCTCCAAAATTCGCTGATAGATTTCCATAAGGAGAACATAAATAACTATGAGATCCTTCACCAGTTGTTGGATGAGCATGATATTTCATGACTTGAGATGTTGCCGTAGCAGTACATCCAGCCCAAACATAACCATTACCTGCTGTACTTGCACCATCAGGGGGACACATCTCGTTATAATATAGCCCCTGATCCCAGGTAGTAGAAAGAAGCGGGCCAAGACGGCTGAAATCTCTATTTCTTTCGAAATTCTCTTTTCTCACATTTAACCTTTCCCATTCGTCTTGTGCTTCTTTGGAAGCCGAAAGGTTATTCTCTTTGGCATATACTATCTGCTCTTTAAAACTGGCAAGCATAGCATCGAATTGAGGAGGATGATTTTCCAATGTATAGTTATGTTCAAAAACATAACCCAATATTGGAATTGCAGCATCATCCGCTGAAACCATCACAAACCCGGTTTTGTCAAAATTGAAAATGAAGTAGATATTTTCCGTATTCTCTTTTTCAATAAAGCTTTCGATAATTTGAAAGTCATTTGGAGACTTATCATTCCTTTCGGAATACCAATTCATAGCAACCTGTTCTGCTGTTATTCTTGTGACTGCCGCAGAATAGACCATTGAAGGGATAATTAAGATAATGGTTAAAACAAAAAAAACAATTTTACTTTTTTTCATAATTCCTCCTATTTAATTGATTACAAAAAGTAAAATTTTGTATAATTTTGTCAAATCATATTTAATACAAAAAAATACTTCCACCGATAAATTCACGCAATACGGAATCAGGCGGAACTGGAGAATCATCTTCGACTGGTTCTATTGTCTTTAGAACATTATAAGCCCGGAAAGCACATTCCTAAGAATCTTCTTTTAATGGATCGTCTTTAATATTCGTTATTACATTTTTAACGTAGCAGGAAGAACTTCCTTCTTATGGTTTTTTCTGGAGCTTCTGAATGTATGGTTTTATTATCTACATTAGTGATAAATGTCCCAATTTTTCAACCATTCGGAAGATCATTTGTCCCTATTTCACAAGCAGCATTTTCATGATCTTTAAGTAACGTTTAGTTTGTAATTTGTAAAAATATATTCCCGAACTATGGTCTCGCGCATCCCAGGCATAATTATGTCTGCCGGTTTCAAATTCATTCTTTACAATAAGTTGTCCCTTAATATTGTAAATTGAAAGAACTCCCGTTTCATTCTCTTTTATATTAAATGAGATGAGTGTGTTGGGATTGAATGGATTTGGGAAATTCTGATGCAGTTCGGTTACCATGGGAATTTCCGGAATCTCATTCCCCTCTGAAGGAATAGTTAATGATACCGGTCCAAAAGTTTCGGTTTCACCACTCTCGGAAATGCTTTCTAACCAGTACCAGTAAGTTTGATTGATCACAGTTTCGTATTCATCGATAAAAGAATATTCTGTAGGTTCGGAAACAGTGCCTGCTCCTGGTATCAACTCAAAATTGATCTGCTGACTCTGCCCTGTATTGGACGATAAAGAACGATATATGTTCCAACCGCTGTTGTTGGATTCACTCTGTGTAGTCCAATTTATTATGGGAACACAATTATAATAAACAGCATTAAATGATGAAAGAGTAACGGGAAGAGGATTCTCCTGACCAAGTATGATCTCAGTTGAACCATCCCTGCCAGATAAGGTTATATCAAAAGTTACATGACCCGCAGAAGGATTATTCCACTGCACATTATTTGGGATCTCCCAATTTGTTCCATTGAGCCAGTGTATTTGATCTAAACCTGTAAGACCACTAAATGAAAGATCAAAAGATAGTTC
>JAUVLE010000164.1 GCA_030595905.1 Candidatus Cloacimonadota bacterium
GTCCACTCATTGGACGGAACATCACCGGTAACAAAATATATTTTATTTCCATTGGCACAAATCTCAGTATAATGAACCCCGCTTCCAACGCCCATGGTGTAATAATTGCCCCAGTTATTAAATTTTCCAAGAATTTTTTGGTCATTCTGAGAATTTTCCAGTTTAACCCAAGCTTCCATTGTAAAGTTATTGAATTCCGTCAGAGATGCGTTATTTCCACAATTAATATAATCATTACTTCCATCAAAATCTAAACAGTTTTTGGGACCAAAAAAGGCAGTGGAAAGTGTCCAATCGGAGTTATCCATATTGTAAAGAGTTCCATCATAATTATTTGTCGTTTCATCTTCTAAAGATGTGCCGGAAGTTGCATCAAACTTATAATACGAAACTAAATTATCTGTTCCCACAGGTGTTCTGTACATATTTGTCCGAATTTCTGTTTTTGTGCGAGCATCATTCCAAATTCTAACTTCATCTATTGCTCCTGTAAAATACAAGTCTGCTTCATAATATTTAGCGATTTGCATTCTATCAACTGTCATTACATTGTTAATTGTACCTGAGCCATCTTCAATACCGTTGACATAAAGTTTTACGCTTGTGCCATTTTTTACAACTGCAAGATGAACCCATTCTCCGGTATTTACATCTTGGGAGCTTGTTACATATTCCCAACCACCACCTAGTGGATGCATTCCAAATTCAAATTTACCGCCTTCAGTTCTAAATTGAACATTGCTCATATCACTTCCACTGGAATTCCCCCAACTAAGAATATTATGAACACTCCCTGAAGATGTCGTTTTTACCCAAGCTTCAATTGTTATTGTACTTGAATAAGGTGGAGAACTAATTCCAAAATCAACATAATCATTACTTCCATCAAAATCAAGTGCATTATTCGTTGCCGACAAGCTCATTACCGATAACATTATCAGCATAAATCCCAAAACTAAGTTTCGTTTTTTCCCCGATAAATCGGGATTAATCATAGATTTTAACATTTTCTTCCCCTTATGTTCCGGCGAAGTTAAATTCTTCTTACTTATATTTAACAAAGCCGGAATGTCCGTTTTTCAGGACTTTGTATCACGATCAGATCGGGAGAGTTTTTAATATTTTTTAGCCGCTAAGAGCACTAAGGCTTTGTTTTCAATCTTTTCGATATTTACGTTTCATATTTTTTTATTATCCTTTCCCTGTCATTCTCGCGAAAGCGGGAATCCATAAATTATCTTCTTAAGATTCCCAATCGGAGTTGGGAATGACAAGTTCATCACGCATTATTCTGTTATCCTCGCAAAAACGGGAATCCATTTATCTCATTAGAGGACTGGTGAGTCACATCTATTTCACCATTAACATTTTTTTCTTATATTCTTCAGTATCTGTAATCAATATATAGAAGTACATTCCTGATGAAACCTGCTTACCACTTGAATCTGTTCCGTTCCAGATTGCTGTATTTATTTGATCTGCATAGACATGCTCATTAAATATCGATTTGATCTTCTCACCTTTGATGTTGTAGATAGTAAGTTCTACATCACTTTCTTCTGCCAAAGCAAAACTGATCAATGTACTCGGATTGAACGGATTGGGATAGTTCTGATGCAAGCCGTAATTATCGGATGCAACGGGAGTGCCATTGTTATCATTACCAAAAGGTATTGTAAGTGATACCGGTCCGTAAAGTTCTGTCTCACCAGAGTTATCAATACTTTCGATCCAGTACCAGTAAGTTTTGTTTTCCTCTACGGCATACATATCGTTATAAGTATATTCTGTGGGTTCTGTGGTAGTTCCTGCTCCAATTATTATTGCTCCAGGGTTTAAAAGAATTGCCTGTCCTATATTTTGAGATGGAGAGCGATAGATATTCCAGCCCACATTGTTAGTTTCGGACTGAGTAGTCCACTCGAGGGTTGGAGTTCCGTTTGAGAATAATACGTTGAAGGATGAGAGAGTTACGGGCAGCGAGTTATCCGACCCCGCACCGAGGGCGTATTCACTAAACGAGGAAACGCCAGTAAAGGTAATCGTCCTTGCTATATCGTCACGAGAACTCTCAGTCAACTCTTCCCAGGTGTTATCCTGAGCATCGTCCCGTTTTAAAATTTCTATAGTTGAAGCATTACTTACTCCAGACTGCTGGCTGTAGTCAAATACCAGAGTAGCAGTCACTGTCCCTGTTTTGTTGATTCCCCATACAATATTGGAACGTTTGTCAAAACCACCGGGGAAGATCTCACCAGAAGTAACCGGTAAGCCCGAAAGTGAGCCTACCTTATAGACATCTAAATAATTGCTGGCGTCTCCACCAACGGAGATAGTAACTTTTACCTGACCACCAGAAGGACCGATATTGGTCTGGGTTTGTGTAGCCACATTCACGTAATCAGCAACCGAATCGTCCACCCAAGGAGAATAATCTACATTGTCGGTTACCGGATTACCAGTCGCACTTTGATTCGTAGAATGATATGGACCAGATGCATCGCCCCACCAGTTGTTCTCGGCGTCAAGAACTACAGCATCGGCATTCCATATACCATACTCGGTATTGTCATAAATGTTGTTGCAGTGGGCGGTGGTAATGGTATGGCAAGAAGTGATGCCCCATTTTGAGCCTGTTATAGTGTTGTTGGTAATGATTTGGGTAGGGGGTGTCGAAGAGCCGCAGTCCCAAGTTGCAATCCCTTCTTCAACATTATCCGTGAACGTATTCCCGGTAATGTTGACAGTGATTGATGCATCCCCCCACGGGTATGTGCCGATACCCGCCTCTGTCCAGCCCGATATCTCATTGTCGGTGACGGTAGCGTCAATTGTGCCGTAAGCGCCAAAAAATTCAATGCCACAATAAGGTCCGTCGCTAATTAAGTCATTGTTCTCTATGGTGACGGCTATCGTAGCACCAGCATTCTGCGGAGCAACTGATATGCCGGCGACATTATAGAGCCATGTTACTCCATTAAGACCGGCACTGCTTATGGTGTTATTGCTTATGGTCACTGTATACGAGCCGGCGTCATAAGGTTGAACTGCTATTCCTTTCTGGCAATCGGTAATTGTGTTACCCGAAACAATGGCATCCGAACTAGAGACAAGAAGCCCCGCAGCCCCACTACCATCAGGATCGAAAACCACATTAGATACCGCATTACCAGTCATGTTACCTGTGGCTCCAAAACCAATCTGTATACAATTTTGTGCTATAGTATCTATGGGTCCTGCGCCAGTAACCGTATTATCGTGAATATTGGCTGTGAGCCCTGCGAAATTACAGGTAATCCCGTTCTTATAAAACGATGTGACCATATCACAGCTCTTAATCTCCACCGCTACCGTTTCCTCGAAGGCAGAGACATAGATACAATCACCAATGTCATATTGGCTTGCACCACCGGTAAATGTAATATTGTCAATAATGCCAGCCGCCCCCTGATAGAGGATGCCTACATTCTTACTTCCAGTACCCCAACTGGTGACTTGTTCGCTATCAATTTTGAGGTCCTTGATGGTAATACTATTGGGAGTCCCCACATTAACGGTAGCAACCACGATGGCATTGGTAGGATTAGATTCAGTTCCGCTTACCTTCTTGCGGTTGTACGTTTGGGTTATCGCTGTTGGCTGGATGATAGTGGTGTTACCTACGCCTTGAAGCGTCAGGCTTTTGTCAATGACTACTTGCTCATCATACGTCCCCGCTGCCACATTGATGACATCGCCAGATGATACCGTGTTAATGGCATGGCTTATGGTAAGCCATGCGCCCTCTGGGGTATTAGCTAAACCAGTATTACCGTCATTGCCGTCTGTGCGGACATAGTAATTGGCTGCCCACAGCGGTACAGCAGTAATTGCCAATGCTATAAGTGCAAAGACGGAAACCAGAACTAAATTTGTGTTTTTCCCCGATGAATCGGGATTAATCATAGATTTTAACATTTTTTTCTCCATTTTTTGTAACCACGAAATTTATTTCATCAGGACTTGTCCTGTGAAGTGGCAAAGCCTACTTCATCAGGATCATCTTCTTCGTGCTGGTGTATCTGCCGTCTGATCTCATCTTATAAAGATATATTCCGGAAGAAACTGCATTGCCATTTTGGTCTTTACCGTCCCAGATGATAGAACCTTTTTCATCGCTGTTTATTATAAGGTCATTAAATACCTTTATGATCTGTCCTTTGGGATTATAGATAATAACCTCTGCGTTCTCAGCGTCCTCGGCGGTAAGACTAAATGTAATTATTGTACTTGGATTGAACGGATTGGGATAGTTCTGATGCAAGCCGTATAATATTGGAACCGGCGGCGGATCACCTGAGGGAATTGTGAGATAAGTTGCCGGATGAATCTCTGTTACTCCGGAGAAATCTACACTTTCCAGCCAATACCAGTAAGTATTGCCTGCATCAACAGTATGTTCGTCTTCGAACTGGTAATTTGTAATTTGTTGTGTAGTTCCTGCTCCGGGTATTAATGCAGGATTGATCGTTATTGTTTCATTATTGATAAGTGCATCTGCATCTTCACCGCGATAGATATTCCAGCCCTGGTTCTCTTCTTCACATTCGGTTGCCCAGTAGATGGTGGGTGTGCCGCTTGAATAAAGTGCATAGAAAGTGGAGAGGGTTACGGGAAGGGGTGGATCATCTGAATATTGCCAATCCAAATAAGGATAGCCATCATTTCTGCCGTTTCCGATATTCCAGATACCTTCTGCACCAAGTCCTTTGAAATCCCATCCTGCATCGGTGAAGGTTGTATAGTCTTTCATCTGTGCTGTGGTTCTGCCAATAGCGTTATCTTCATCTGTTGTTTGTCCGGAGGTTGTCATATCCCAAAAACAATAGGAAAGACTACCTGGGTTATATCCTGAAAAACCACCAACATAATCTCCGGTACCTGTACAACTCACAGCACCGGTGCTATAACAATTAGTGATAGTTGATCCATTACCTTTTATCCCAACAAATCCTCCCACTAAACCAATATCATCTGATACAGTTACACTACCTGTGCTATAGCAGTTATTCACGGTACCTGTATCATTTCCAATGCAACCACCGGCTCTGCTGATGGCTGATACATTTCCGGTAGCATAACATTGACTTACAGTCCCTGTATTGTTCTGACCAATTAAGCCACCTGCCCGGTCTCCGCCAATTTGTGTTACAGAACAACTACTGTAGCAGTTAGTTACAGTATTGTAAGATATACCAATCAACCCACCTGAATAATGTTGTGCGGTAATACTACCGGTACTGTAACAATTACTTATCAGAATATCATCGCCATAAGTACCCTGCCCCATCAATGCAGCAGATTGACGATTACCTATAATGGATACATCAATAAGCCCCAAATCTTTAATAACAATAGGATTACTTCCACCAACATTCCCAAACAATGCCTGCCAAGAAGTAGCTCCTCTGTTTATTTTCAAATTACTAATCGTATGATTATCACCATCATAACAGCCGGAAAATTTGGCTGAGTATGGACTTCCAATTGGTGAGAAACCGGCACCGCTGTCCCAGCCACTTGTTGCAGTAGCATCAATATCTGCGGTTTGGATAAAATCAGCCACCCAGTCAGCAGATGTAGAACTGAGTTCTCCTAAATCAGTAAGATTTGCAATTTGATACGGATTGCCTGAGGAACCATCGCCGCCGCTGTAAGTTCCTGCCATCAAACCTGTGCTCATTGCCAATAACATTATCAGCAACATTCCCAAAACTAATTTTGTTTTTTTCCCCGATAAATCGGGATTAATCATAGATTTTAACATTTTTTTCTCCCTATGTCCCGGCGTAGTCCCGAAAGTCGGGACGAAGCCGGATTTGTATCCCGATTGCTCGGGAGAGTTTTTAACATTTTTTTGCCACGAAGAGCACAAAGGCTCGCTAAATTAATATTCTTTTGTTTCTCCATCTTTTCGATATTTGCATTTCATATTTTTTTATTATCCTTTCCCTGTCATTCTCGCGAAAGCGGGAATCCATAAATTATCTTCTTAAGATTCACAATCGGAGTTGGGAATGACAAGTTCATCACGCATTATTCTGTTATCCTCCGCAAAAACGGGAATCCATTTATCTCATTAGAGGACTGGTGAGTCACACTACTTCATCAGGATCATCTTCTTTGTGCTGGTGTATCTGCCGTCTGATCTCATCTTATAAAGATATATTCCGGAAGAAACTGCATTGCCATTTTGGTCTTTACCGTCCCAATATATTCTGTTAACCTCATCTTTGCTGGCATTACCTTTGAACAACTTACGCACCTTTCTTCCTTTTATATCGTAGATAATAAGTTCAACTTCACCGTCTTCTTCCAGCACAAAACTGATCTCTGTACTCGGATTGAACGGATTAGGATAGTTCTGATGCAAGCCGTATAATATTGGAACCGGTGGCGGATCACCTGAGGGAATTGTGAGATAAGTTGCCGGATGAATCTCTGTTACTCCGGAGAAATCTACACTTTCCAGCCAGTACCAGTAAGTATTGCCTGCATCTACAGCGTGTTCGTCTTCGAACTGGTAATCTGTAACCTGTTGTGTAGTTCCTGCTCCGGGAATTAATGCAGGATTGATCGTTATTGTTTCATTATTG
>JAUVLE010000123.1 GCA_030595905.1 Candidatus Cloacimonadota bacterium
TGGGCTTGCCCGGAATGCCGTATAACTCCTTCTCTAATTGAATATTATAAAAGTATTCATGATGAATGTGAAGAATTCATCCGCCTAAGAGTACCGGAAAACAGTATTTTTTCAAAAGCAATAAAACGATCGATACCTGTGGCTGCTGCTGTTTTACTGGGAGTTGCAGCACCACAACTAAATGCAGATGAACACTGGCTTCCTGTTGAAGGGGATACCGATAATGATTTTCTTACTTACAAAGAAGAAATACTTATGGGAACCGTTCACTTTGATCTCTATCCTTCCGCAGCCGATTCTATTGCAAAGGTCTATAAAACAATAGTAGATTTATTGCCGCGAGAAATTTTGGAAACCGAATGTTATGCCGTGGATCATTATGCTTATGGTTTTTATACCTGCCCTATTTGCGGTGAAACAGCTAATATGGGATTTGTATCCATACATAATCCTCTGCGGCAATTGGAGATGAATATTCCTTATATGACGCTTCATTTTATGGAACATGGAAGTTTTTCCAGTATTATTGAAGGAGATACACTTCGAGTTGATATTGAATTTTTGAAGGAAATCCTAGCTCCGTTCGATGTCGAGCATCTAATTATATCTACTCAAAATGATAATGATAATGATGGATTGAATAATCCGGCAGAGATTTATTTTGAAACAGACCCGGAAAATCCACAAACACATAACCTGGGAATAGATGACGGACAAGAGATTTCAGAAGCTATCATAAAAGAGATCAGTGATTTACCGGAAGTGGAGTCTGGTCAAACACCTCCCACGGATGTATGTTATCTTACTTATTTAACAGCAAATGGTTTGGAGAGTTGCAGTATCTGTGGGAATAATGTCAATATGGGTTCGGTTTCAGTAAACAATCCAATGCTTGGAACCGAGCTTAATTTTCCAATGATCGGTTTGCATTATATGTCTCATGGAAGATTTGCCTTTAGCGGTTCCTCAAACCAGGCAGAAGTCGATCCGATCCAACTGGCAGCAGTTCTGGATATTGATTTTACTTCCATTTCCGATTTATTTGAAATTGCAGAAAAATATGGATACCAGATAATAAATTATCCTAATCCTTTTAACCCTTCTACTACTATTTATTTTAATCTCACCGCAAAAGACGCAAAGAACGCAAAGGTTGAAATTTATAATATTAAAGGACAGAAAGTAAAACAGCTTGTCAGCAATTCAGACAATCAGCTTTCAGAAGGTCGGCACTCGGTGGTGTGGGACGGTACTGATGAAATTAATCAACCTGTAACCTCAGGAATTTATTTCTATAAATTGAAAATTGGAAACAAATATATACAAACCCGAAAAATGCTCCTTTTGAAGTAGGGTTCGATCTCCCTTGTAGAAATAAAAAGTAAGCTGTAGTTTACGGGGTATTTCTTCGACAAACTTTGCCACATCTCCCTCGTGAGACGTGAAAGAAGATGGTGCAAAGTGTTACATATAACAGGATTTTTCTACTTACACAAGATGAAAAACCAAAACAGATTCTGACAAATTGATTATAATCTCCTGCAGAAAAAAATTCTTGCCTGCTTTCAATACATTTATATTAATTGATTTGAAAAATAATTGAAGAATAGTTCGCCTTAAATAGTTACGGCATGATAAGGAGTGAAAGATGAAAGAATTAAAAGTAACGGTAGAACAGGTTGTAGATCATTGCGGAGCAAAACTCAAACCGGGTGATACTTTTTATGTTACCGGAAAAGGCAAAATCATGATCCCGGATAATAAAGAGATCTGTATGTTTGCAATTCAGAGTCTGATCCCTTTCCTGATAAACATGCAGCTTGAAGTCAAAGAAGATAAATACATTGTGGAAATGAACAAGCTGTGCTGCCCCGATCCGGGAGGAGTGGTTTTCAAGATAGAAGACAAATAGTTTTTTTGCTACAAAGAGCTAAATTCTTATTTTAACACAGCCTTTTGCTGGTTCAATTATTTCAATTGAACCCAGCAGATTTGCAAATTATTCTATTGTCATTTGTGACAAATATCATTATACTTTTTTATACATCCAACCTCTGAATGTGCGTAGCTCTTCCGAGTGTTGGAAAAATATTTTACAAACGAAGTTTGAAACTAATTTATCTTACAAACATTCGGATGTCTTGCGACAATCAGAAGTTTAAAACTAATTCATCTTACAAACATTCGGATGTCTTGCGACAATCAGAAGTTTGACATTATTTCAATATCATCATTTTTTTGGTCGATGAATATTTTTTTGTTTTCATTCTATATAGATAAATACCTGAAGATACGGTTTTATTTGTGTTATCTTTCCCATCCCACACTATAGAATAATTCCCAGCCGGCAGTTGCTCATTAATCAATGTTTTTACTTTTTGTCCTTTTAGGTTGTAGATCATCAATTCGGTATTTTCGGTTTGCCGAGCTGTAGCATTGCGAAGGCTGGTGTCTTCGGTGTTTAATGAAAAACTGATGGTTGTTATCGCACAGCGTCCGGTACCTGAAAGATCGAACGGATTGGGGAAATTATTTCCAAGTTCGGTTTTTAATGGTTTCAGAATATTATCCGCATCAGTTATCTCCACTTCAACTACATTGGAAGGTTCGGATTCATATTCGCCATAACGAGCTGTAACATAATAGGTATATGTTCCGGGTGGCAGGTTCTGATCTAAATAGTGAAGCTGTGTAATATTTTCTATCAGAATCACATCATTTCGATAAATATTATAACCGGAATAATTACGACTTGCACTTCTTGTTGGAACTGACCATTGAAGTATAACATCAGTACTATTATAAATCGAATAAATAAGATCGTTAGGCGGTGGAAGTATAATTATCACAACTTCGATGTTGGAAGGAACAGATTCACCTTCGTCATAAATGGCTGTAACATAATAATTATATTCACCGGCATCCAACCCGGTATCATCAAATGTTGTTATCACAAAGTCGTCGATTTCTACAATTACTTCGTCATCCCGATATATTTTGTATCCCAGAAGCGAGCGATTTCGAGAAGAATCTTTTGTTCTTCCGGCTTTTTTTCCGTCTTTATCAGATTTGGTTCTGTATAATGCCATTTCATTTCTATCTCCGTTAGAACCGGGAATATCCCATTCCAGGGTAACATCGTTAAAATAAGTTGAAGAAACGAGATTTTCCGGTGGATTTGTAATCGTAGTTTCTTCAAGGATAAAATCTACTAAAGTTGTTTCCCATTCTGTTACGGCAATATCTTCAACCGTGGAAGTGATATATCCTGGAAGTGAAGCGGAAACATCGTAAATACCCTGAGGAACTGGAATAGAATAATTACCGTCACTATCGGGTGATCTTTCTATACCGCCTGCCGAGATGATCACTTCTTCAATATTGCCTGGTCCTCCGCTCAAAGAGACGTTCCCTGCTATATATCCATGCGGGAAAACCTCTATTTCGGTTAAAATAACATCATCGATGACCCAGCCATTTATATTGCTTGTGTCACCGTTAAATACAAAAGCAAATTGAAAAGTCGATGAACCTACATCGGGCGTTGTTACAGATAATATCTCTGTTGTGGCAGGTAAGTTCATTCCTTCGATTTCCAATAGAGTATTCCAATCTGTTCCGTTGTTCGTTGTTTCCACACCGATCGTATAATTACCGGATATATTATAGAGAGCATGTTTGAATTCCAATTCCAATTCGATGGAACCCAGTGTATTGATCGGCATACTTATCAATCTCTGTATTCCGGATGTCTGAGGAAAGTAAATAAAGCAAGCTTCGGGAATGGTGCCGCCAGCAAGATTCGAATTATTCAGTATCCAGTTCGATCCATCTGTACACCATCCATCCGGTGGGAAAGAATCAAAATTTTCCGTGACAGATACAGGGACCTGAGAAATAAAGAATGTGAAATTTCCATTATTTTCATAATTATATTCTGCAGAAATATTCCAATCTATCGATGTTTCATATTGTATTGGAGCATTGCTTCCTGCTGTTATATTAAATACTGCTGTTTCTATCGTTCCCCAGTTAAAAGAACCAATATCAAAAGTTCCATTGTTCAATGAAATGTATGGATCGTTGATGGAAAGAGAAGATACAACCGAATAGGCATCTGAACCACCGTTATTAATAAATTGAATGTGCAGATCGCCTGTTTCTCCCGGATCCAGGATATGATTATTCCCGTCATCGAAGAATGTATTGAATATCTCTATTTTCGGAGCATTCAATTCCAACGAGAAAAAAATATCCCAGTTATCTTCATTTCCTGTTATCGAAAGCAGGAAAGATGCCGGATGCCCATCAGGACAATTTTCCGCTACATCAAAATTAAATGCTGTAAGGTTCAAGCCGGAACTTCCACCTGCAATATCATTGTAATTTGAGTTGCTCCCGATAAGAGTGATATATTGATCGGAACATGTAAGAATTGAGGATAAACCGGTTGCAGGTTCTTCTCCCAGATTATGGAGAATAATATCAAGATCGATGTTCTCTGCATAATCTATGATCCCATTCCCATTCGAATCGTTTATGTTTACTTCACCAAAAACAAGCACAGGTTCGACTTGATGAATTGACGGACCTGTAAAAAGAATCGCCATTTCGTTTTCCAGGGGTTTTGCGGCAGTCGGGTAATTGTCATTATATGTATATTCCAATCCGATCGTTCCGGTTTGATCTTCCAATCCAACCGTTGCATATTGACCATGACTTACTATCGGAGAACCATAGACGCCCTGATCGACGTTGTTCACAACCTTATACTGCATAAGTATTTCGTTATCTCCATTTGAAGTCGGATAATAAATCTGATCGTACAATATCATCTGGAACGTTTCTTCTGCGTTGTTATACTCATTTTGAAGATGAGACCATTCGATAACGAAGTAATGAGTAGTTTCGTTGTAATAATAATAAATACCGCCGGAGCCTGTTCTCAGATCATCCCAGAAAGCAGCTATTATTGGAGACGGACCAAGAGGACCGGGAATGTTCCAGTTCATAAAAGAAAGCATTTCCGTAATTCCGGGAGATATCCAGCCGTTCGAGCAAACCGTTATGGAAGAATAATTTTCTCCATAAAATTGAAAATCGAATGGAAGATCGATAACATTAGAATCCCCCATATTACCGTAATCGACCAGCGGGATCAATGTGCCGGATCCTCCATAAGTCGGGTCAATTTCTATCCACTGGTAAGTTGGAACTTTGTAATGGGATATATCTCCATCATCGTAGCAATAATATCCATAAGCATCGGGTCCTAGCGGATCGGTTACCAATACTTCACCTATTTCCAGGATAAAATCGATGTTGTCATTATATCCTTCACTGTTATATAAATGAACGTTCATGCCTATCTGTGTTCCCGGAAGGATGAACATATTTGCTGTAAACTCGAATGGATCGGAGCTGTTCAACGCAGTTCCACCGGTAGGGACGGTTCCAAAATATCCTGCAGAATCGATGATTGTTATACTGTAGTCTGAGCAAGAAACAATTCCATAAACATCATTGATAGTTTCCAATCCGATGTTCTCGATTGTAAGCACACATTCTGCGGTTTCACCCGGATCGAGAATTCCATTATTATCATTGATCATATACTCATCAAAAACAAGGTGTGCTCCTTCTATCGTCAGATATATCTTGTCGTACCACGTATGACCTGCACTATCTTCGATCAGGATGTTCAGCTCAACTATTGTGCCGTTCAGTGCATCAGGATGAATAGTGATATCGAAATCATCGGAAGAAAAGACGGAATTACCTGGAGCGATCGTGCCGTAAGATTCATAATCGTCGGTAATGGTAACAAACTCACTTTCGGAAGAAATATTGGCGGAAACGGAATTAACGGGAGAAGTTCCATTATTCATCAAACTTACCATCAATTCAATATCTTCACTGGGATTAATATTTCCGTTGTTATTTCCCGAAGATGTTCCGGAATTATCATCATCGATCTGAACTTCATCAACGTTCACAAAGAACTGATCCTGGATAATATCAAAACTACCGAGATGCGGAATGAAATTATGTTTTGTAACGGTCAGGTTCACTTCGCCGATTGTAGAAGCATCGATCGGCAGGAAGATATTACCATCAGCATCTGTAAAACCGGATGCAAATATTTCATCATCACCCTGCAAGGCAGTGACCCATGCGTTTTCCAATGGGAAACCATTAATATCTTGAATGTTTACTTCAAGGAAATTTGTTCCTGCAGGAACCTGGGAATTGCAGGTTACCACCATTTCCTGAGGGATGCCCGTCCATATCTCCATTCCGGGATCGCCCATCAGGTTATTCCAATAAGAGAACTGATTAACATGATTTGACGGATTTCCGGGATAACTCGTATATAAATTAAGTTTTCCACGGTTGATTGCTCCACCCATGTGATAGATGTTGTCAGAAAATATTCCATAAAATATTCCAGCATCTACACAGTTATTGAAGCAGGTATGAGTAAGTCCTGTAGCGGTGCAGATGGCGGCAATGGCTCCATTGGGTGTGCCGGGAGAACCTGCTTTCAGGAAGCGTTCACTGATGCAGTCGATCGTACCTTCGAAATTACCGGTATTGCAGGTTAATGCTACTACTACCGGAAGCATGAAACCATTGGTAAGATTATCGATATAATAATTATCCCATCCGCTCATATTTGCAAAACCACGATAATTAAAATAACATACTCCGTCATTTAAACTGTTATTAATCTGTGAAACCCATGAACCCTGTGAAGTATCATAAACCTCTGTACAAGAGATATTGGGAGCATTAACATCGATCATTTCTTTAATGCTTTGTTTTGTATCTATGCAGGAAGGTCCAGAGTATGTTGGATCACCTACAAGAAGAGCAGAATCATACCAGTTCGTGCTTTCCAGATACGGTTCTTTTTCGTAGTGTAGAATTTTTGAAATTATGGTTTGAAGTTCTGTGATCGAATTGAACGAAAGCCTTCCCAGGAATACATCAGCCAGGATGTCATCTCCTTCCAGAAGAGCATAGAACTGGTCTCCTTCACCATTAAACGGTCCTCCGTCAAGATGACCTGTTGGAATGGAATAATTCCCGCCGGCATCACCAATCAGGCAGACAAATTCGGGTGGGTTTTCCCAATTATCGTATGCATCTTGAATGAAGGCTTTTATGGAGTTTAAAGTAGTTCCTGTTTCCAGAGTGCTGACTGCCACCACTTCAAAACCCTTCTGATGTTTCCAGTCTAAAAGGTATTGAAGGTTAGATTCGACAGATGCATCATCAGGATAGATAAAAAGATAACACGGGTGCTGAACATCATCATTCCTGGAAGAAACCGATCCATAATTAAGAATGGATGAACGATATAATGAAGAAAAAGAACGGGATACTTTCCTGTTCGTTGTTTTTGTATTGATGCCTGCATTACCGGAACAACTTACTGAAATATTCATGTTTTTAATAATTCGCAATTCTTTTGTTTTCGGGTTATATTGGAAGGGATTGATCGATACGGTCACGATCCTGTGATCCCGCATAATTGCAGGATTATCTAACTCTGCAAGATTTAAAGGAAATACATCGCTGCCGGAATAGAATTCCGTATCTTTCCTGAAGGAAAATAATTGCTTCTCACTCTCGTTTTGCAGCGGCTGAAATGGGTAGAGATCCATTTTAGTAATGATCTCGTCTTCTATATTGCTGATTTCCAGCGATACATTGCCGGTATTTGGAATGGCAATAAGCCTGGAAAATCTCGGTAAAGAGGGTTTTCCGACGTCTAAAAATTCTCCTTCATTTTGAAAGGATATTTTTTGATAACTTTCTCCATCAGTTTCGATTGTTTCAATATCATACCCGTTTAAAGTAAATTTTATTTGAGTGTAATTCAGATCACTTGTTATGATATCGAATAACTTCTTATTACTGTTTTCCGATATTTCGATCCACTCTGCATAAAGACCTGTAATAATTAATATAGCTGAAATTAAAAAAATAATTTTTTTCACGATCTTCTCCTGATATCTATTTTTTAATATTATGTTTTTTATTGCAATTTTCACGCCAGCCTTTGTTAAATGATTTTAAAAAGACGTTTTGTTATTATTAACAGCATTAAGTAACCGTTTATTTAATATAATAAAATAAAGTTATTTTTATTATATTGCTGAATCAGCATAACAAAGTGTAAAAAATCAACAACATTATTGTAAAAGAATTTATCATAATGATAATTATTTATTATATTGATTATCAAAAAAATAATAATCTATTTTATAATCATACTGTTTAAAATATTTTTATATTTATCTTTAAATGTTCAATAATGAACATTATTGTGCGAAAATGAACACGATCAGTTTGTTTTGGAATGTAATCTTATTAACATAACACCATAAAATACAGAGAGCAGAAGA
>JAUVLE010000008.1 GCA_030595905.1 Candidatus Cloacimonadota bacterium
CACATTATTCCCGGCATCATCTTTGCCATCCCACATAAAAGAATGATTTCCATACGAACAGGGTTCATTTACCAGCTTTCTTATTTTTTGTCCCTTGATATTAAAAATAATTATTTCAACATTAGTTGCCTGTGGCAGTGAAAAGGAAAGAGATGCACTGGAATAAAAAGGATTTGGGAAAGTATTAACAAGAGATATTTCCTTGAAATATTCTGTATCTGCGGTCGTGTTCAAAGTAAAAAGTTCTTCCACATCGAATACTGTCGGTTCGTTTTGATAAGCAGGAATACCGCTTGTTGCAGTTGACCATTTTACCATGTTCAGTGTGGGCGCATACTGGATCGTGTGAAGATTTGAGGAAACACCTGCAGCACCTGCAAGCAGGTTCCAGCTTCTATTAATTGTAATTTCTGAATTCGCATTCAGGGAATCTGATATATTTTCGTAACGATAGCAATAATCAGGTGAATATAATTTCCTGAAATGATTAGTAGCCGCGAGATTATTAAATGGAATAATTGTGTTATCGGTATCATCCCTGGCTTCAACCCCACTTTCGTTGTTACACTCGATCACCAGAGCCTCTGAACTATTTATGCAATGAACAATAGAGCCACTGAGTTGAAATTTATCTTCAACAGCATTTTTCACATCAAGAGGATCAACACTCATATCACCGTTATAATCATAAGTTTCGATGGCATTTCGGATAGAAAAAAGTATTGGATGAAAAATTTCCGTATTCGGATATGAATTAATATTTCCCATATTCATAAATGCAGATAAACCATCTTCGTTTAATGCAGAAAGACCTCCAATAAATCCCGGGAAAGTAAATGATAGCCAGTTCACTTCGTTATCTTCAGAAGGGAAATGAACCACAAGAAGATGATTTTCCAATAAAGCAGGATGAGGAGTCCAATCCATATTCCTGGTAATAACAGGTGCACCATTAAGATCCGGGTCCTGATATGTGCTCGGTCCCCAACTGGAAAAACTGGAACAGCCGAATTCTCCATTCTCGATCAATACGTTTAAATCTACAAGAGCATTTACCATAAGAACATCATTCGAATCCATATCTCTTTGAAGAACAACACTAAAAAGATCAAGTTCAGCTTCGATCATCCCGTCGATAATACCCTGTGCTTCGAAATGATATTTATCTTCTACTTCAAAATTGTTCAGATAATACACTCTACAGCTTTCATACAAAACAGCATTGTTCATAAAATAAGTGGGAATGAAATAATCTTCCATAATGTATTTGATCTTATCGCCTACCAGGTAACCTGTAGCATAACCGCGTTCGTAATGTGTTCCCCATATCTTCAATATCTTCTTTCCATCAACCGTAAGTGTGTCACCATTAACAGTTTGGGCAAAACATAAAGATACGGAAAATCCAAATAAAATAATAATAATAATAATTTTATTCATAATAATCTCCCCGATTAGAATATCAGGTCTTTCAAACTCCTTTTTGGAACATGATGAACCCCGTTTTCATCTCGCCAGTATTTCACATCATTGTCTCTAATATCTTCGATCTTAACTATCTCTTTGGGTTTTCCCAGAGCAATAACAAGCCTGACATTATATTCTTTTTGAATGGAAAATAATTCATGTAATTTAGTCCTGTCCACAGAACCGAATATACAACCGCCAAATCCTTTTTCCACTGCTCCCAGAAGAATGGACTGCACAGCCAGGGCAGCGTCATAATCTGCTTCTTTATTGATCCTGATATCGTTCATAACCACAATATAAGCAGATGGTTTTTCACCTTCTTCCGGTCCATCCCAATCTTTCAGATAACCTGCCCATTTAAGGCACGAAAATATCTTTTCATTATTTTCTTTTGAATTGGAAAGCAGGAACTTGAGAGGTTGTAAATTCCCGCCTGTAGAAGTTAAGCGCGCCAGTTCCATCAATTCCAGCAAAGTTTCTTTTTTTATCTCTGCATTCTGATAGAAGCGTCTATAACTTCTATTTTTTAAGATCAGATCTTTTATCATATTTTCCCTTCCAACTATCTGACCCTAATCAAAGGAAAAGCAGATAATGTCAAGAACGATAATATTATTATTGCAATGCCTATCCCGAAAGTGTCTGCAAGATAACCTGTTACAGGCGATAGAACGGCAATAAAAAAAGTTTTTAACTGTGATTCTGCACTCAATCCGGAAGCCATAATTCCAGATGGAATTATTCCGCTGATATATCCAACGTTCATTGGACGTCGTAAATTCTGAAACATATAAAAAAGAATGAAACAAATAATGGTTATCAAATTTAATCCGCAGATATAAAATATACCGGAAATTATTACAAAAAGAATTCCCAGAATATAACTTTTGTTTATTGCTCCGGCAAGGGAAGCGAACTTATTTTTGAATTTTTCTGAATTTCCGGAAGCAAAGGAACTGAGAAGAAAAAGCACAAAATAAACAATAGAAATTATTATAGTATCTCTTTTTTCAGACATAAAAATCAGGAAGGGAGCAGATATGGCAAAGGCTTTAATAATAGGCTGGATATAGTCTTTAACTGTTTTAAAGAGTCCGTCAAAAAGAGACGAATTTATTATCGACCTTCGAAGCAATGGATCTTTGAAAACATTCATAAATTCTCTTATCGTGTTTGATAAGTTCATCCAGACTGCTTTCAAGAAATTCGGATGAGAAACTTTTTTTGTAATTCCATCCAATTCTTTTGGATAGGAGATCATCAGGAATAGTGCCAGAATATACGGAACAATGGAACACAAAAAGATATATTTATAATTCCCTGAAAAGAGCACGATACCACCGGCAATGAGAGCGGCAAGTGCAGAACCCTTCTGCGACCAGCTTCGTGTAAAACCATAATATTCCACTTTCAGATGTTTGATGTTCTTGATGTTCAAATATTCCAGTATCATCGCTTTATGCGTTCCGGTGCGGAATGCTTCGCCCAATGCAAAAAATATCATGGCAATAATGTAATTTGAAAACTTTGGAAAAAAGAAAAATATCAGAAACGAAATTATATACGAAAGAAACGAAAATATCATCGAATTTCTTCGACCGTAACTATCTGCAATTATCCCGGTGGGAATTTCAAGTACGGCTATTGATATTTCACGAATAGATATTAGCGTTCCAATTTGCAGGAAAGATATTCCCTGCTGTCGGAAAAAAAGAATTATGAATGCATCGAAAAACCGAAGGTTCTTTAAAAAACCATAGGCAGAAAATTTGAATAATTGTTTATCTTTGGGAATCACTTCAAATACCTGCTATTAAGAATTTTATAATATTTCATACAAACTCAGTTATAAATACCAGCAATTTCCCTGATAATATCTTTGATGAGATATTCAAGACATCGGTTTTATCTTCAGCTTTTATTTTTCGTATCATAACAAAGTCAGGTTATACTTCTTCAATTCTGCGTCTATCTTCTTTGGTTCTTTGACATATTTTTCCAGTTCGCTCCAGAATTCCTTTTGATGATTCTTTACTCTGGTGTGAACCAGTTCGTGTAGTATCACATAATCTATGAGATCATCCGGAAGGTTTATAAGTTTTATATTTAAACTGATATTGTTCTTTGCCGAACAGCTTCCCCATCTTGTTTTTTGGGAACGGATAAAAAAACGATTGTACTGTAAATCATACTTGTGTGAAATCTCTTTTAACCTGTTATATAATATCAGTTTTGCGTTTTTTTTATCTATCGAAATATTTTCTGAATTCTGTAATGTGAATTTATTTCTTTTATCGATTCTCTTCAAATGTTTTTGTATCCATTTTTTTTTGGAATGGATAAATTTTTCAGCGGTTTTCAAAGAAATATTTGCTGGAATTGTAACCGATATTTTTCCATTATTCTTGATTGATATCCGCAAACACTTTGCCTTTAAACTCTTTTTGAAATACACAGTTCCAATATCAGCTATCATTTTTATTGTGATGCTGGAATTAATTTTCTGTATATTCATTTGTTATTCTATCTGAAGTCATATTTATTTTATTTTACAATTATTGCTTTTTTAACTTTCATTTCATTGTCTGTTGATAGTTTATAGAAATAAATTCCAGATGAAACAGGTTTATCATTCTCATCTTTTCCATTCCAGATCACAGAATGCCGACCTGATGAAAACTGACCGCTAACGAGCTGTTTCACTTTCTGACCTTTGATATTATAGATAATTAGCTCCGTGTGCTCCGTGTGCTCTGTGGTTGAGAATTCTATTGTAGTTGACGGATTAAACGGATTGGGATAGTTTTGGTGCAAGATAAGAAAATCAGTTGTGGTTGGCAGTATTTTTATCTCTTCTTCGTTAATGTCCGTGAATTCCGGTGTTGACCTGGGATTAACCACACCATCGATCAGAATATATTTCGGTTCCCAATTAGTTGAAGTTGTAGTACAAATTCCATCACCTGTTGTATCGATCGGATAACCTAATGACATATCAGCCTGGGTATCATCGATACCAATATAACAATTATCAAGGAATCCGCCTAATAAAACAACTTTTTCATAATCGCTGTTAAATGAAAAGAATCCCTGTACACTCGGCATTATATTACAATTATAAACAATAGGTGAAGGATAGTTCAATGTATCCTGGTATCCCCAGTAATCATTTCCCCAGTTACCAATACCAAGATTATCGTTCCATTCGTTTCCGCACCAGATAGCTACCGTTACATAGAGTTCTTCAAAAGTGCAATAACTTACGAACGGATAGCTTTGACCAGCGCAATAAATACCCGCACCACCGCCGGTTAATATGTCCGCCCACTTATGACTTATATTACAATGATCAATTATTGGTGAAGAATTATAACAATAGATTGCAAAATAAGCTAATATATCTACTGCACCTATAATGTTGCAATACTGTAAGATACTTTCTCCGTCAGTAGATGTATCATAAAATCTTATCCCGCTCCAATAGTTGCCATCATAAAAATCAAATTCCGGGTCACCAAGTGTAATAGGATCAAGTTCTTCTCCGATAGCTTTCAAACAGCCATAAATCCTTAAGCCATAAAACACATTGTTGCCAACCTGATGTAATACATAGAATTCTACAATCTGCCCGGATTCAATTATTAATGTATCATTTTCCAGGATATATATATCGCATTCAACATCATACTGTAATAAAGAATCATTGTAGCTGATGCTGTCGCTTAATGCACAAAGATCATCCATTGTGTATAGAATTCCTTCGTTAGAAGATATCCAGGAAAAAAGAATTACGGGAATTAAAATAATTAGAAGTAACATTATTTTTTTCATAATAACTCCTATTTTACAATTATTGCTTTTTTAACTTTCATTTCATTGCCTGTTGATAGTTTATAGAAATATATACCGGAACAAACGTTTTTACCATTATCATCATCACCGTTCCAGACGACGCTGTAGTGGGAAAGCGAGTCCCTTGCTTTTGAATCAATCCGGCAGTTGCCGGACACTCCAAAGTTTTTATTTTCTGACCTTTTACATTATAAATTTCAATTTGTGTCAATTCGTGTAAATTCGCCTGCCCCGTTGACTAACTGGGGTGGTTTCAAAATAAATGGTTGTTTAAAGGTTAAAAGGATTAGGTTTTTCTGGTTTTTGGTTTTGGGTTCTTGGTATTTTATTCTCATAGCTCCTCCGTTAATTTCAGATTTTACTTGAAAAAATCATTATTCTGCAATTTTTATTTTCGTGAAATATAGCTTAAACCGAAAATTGTTATTTTTATAAAAAAGTCAATTTCTTTATTTTCATTTGCTATTTGATCAAAATTTATTTTTGCTTACTATGTTCTAAAACTCTTTTTCAGCCAATCAAGTGTGTACTTTATATCCTGCGGCAGTGGTGCTTTTACCTTTATTTCTTTTCCCGTAATGGGATGAATGAACTTCAATTTGTATGCATGCAGAGCCTGTCTTTTAAGATGGTTTGCCAACAGATGTTTAATCTTTTTATGAAAGTGGCCGGGGATTATATTCAATGTTCTTTTCAGGCTGGAATAAGTGTCATCACCCAGAATAGGACAATTGATACTGGAAAAATGAACCCTTATCTGGTGAGTTCTACCGGTCTCGAGGTCTAATTCCATAACGGAGAAGAAATCGTAATGTTCCAGAATTTTATAGTGAGTAACAGCTTTTTTGCCGTTCTCCGAAACAGTCATTTTCTTGCGGTCTGCACTGCTTCTTTCGATGTTAGTTTCGATGGTTCCCTGGTTTTCTTTGGGTGTTCCCACAGTAATGGCAAGGTATGTCTTTTTGATCTTTCTATCCTGGAACATCTGCGAAAGAAGAGAGTGAGTTCTGTCATCTTTTGCAGCTATCAAAAGTCCGGTAGTATCTTTATCCAACCGATGAACAATACCGGGACGCAATACATCCGAACCGGAAGACAAATTACCCTTCAGGTGATACATTAAGGCATTCACCAACGTTCCATCAGGATTTCCTGCACCCGGGTGAACGACCATTCCGACAGGTTTATTCACAATAACCAAATAGTCATCTTCCCACAAGATGTTTATGGGAATGTTTTCCGGAATAATTTCCAGGCTCTGTTGCTTTGGAATCTCGATCTCGATTATATCGCCGGATTTTAAAAGGTGACTTTTTTTTACGGGATCGTCATTAACTTTTATAAATTCTTCTGCAATTAGTTTATCTATAAAAGATCTGGAATAAAGCTCTTCGATCTTTCTCTCTTTCAGGAATTTATCAATTCTCTGTTGGTCTTTTCCTTTGTATTCTATCCTCATCAATTCTTTTCGGATTCGGTTTCTTTTTGCTTTTCCTGCTTCTTCTTTTCAAGGTTTCTAAAAGACACGATCACACCTGTAGGAAAACCATTCGAATCACGGATTATCGCACTATTAAGTGCTATATGTCTTTTCATCGAAGGAACAAAGAATTGCTGAGATTCCTGCTTTGTCTTAGATTTTAGAATATTCAGAACATATTTTTTTATATTGTTCTCTATTTCAGGCGGGAAATTAGTTTCTATCATATTTGTTTTTTCACTGAGAGCAGGGAATGCTTCCATTATCTTATCGTTAATATATGCAATGTTAGCTTTCATATCCATAATAATGAAGCCATCATCCGTAAGGTTCAATAATGAAACGATCCTGTTGTGATGTTCAACTATCTTATCCTTTTTCAATTTATCAAAGATCAGGATAGACCTCAGCATATCTTTCAAAGACAATATTACCGTATAAAATTCTTTATCAAGCGATCTTTTAAAGTTATCTGTATCGATATCGATATTATATATCCCCTGGGAAATATCTTTAAGAATATTATGAATTTCCAGAAATGCTTTATGAAGAAAAACAGGAATGTAAAATATCAATATCAAAGCCAGAATGAACTGAACGAATATCGTAATAAATATTGTGTTTTGAATATCTATTTTCATCTGTACGAGGTCTGTGGAATTCCCTAAAAGTTGCAGTACCATTACAGCTTGAACCAATACGATAAGAAACATTAAAAGTATTAACGATCTTATTTTTCCTGTAAATGAGATTCTCATAATTCTATCCTTTTTTAGAAGTTTCGTTTATCAGATCATTGATCTTAGCCTTGGGTCCGATAAGTACCATTACATCTTCTTCGTTAATAACATCATTAGCACCCGGCATATCGTTTATTTTCTTTTTAATTATGTTTTCCCCTTCTTCTGTAACGCTATGTTCAGTACCTTTGATGGCTACGATATTGATCCCTCTTTCTGTAGGAAGTGCAAGCTGCTGAAGTGTTTTCCCTGCCCAGCTATCCGGAACCACAAGCTCTACAACGCTGTGTCCGCTGGAAAGATCAATATACTCGAGAACACTACTGGAGATCAGTGAATTAGCCAGTTGAATTCCAATTTGTTCTTCCGGAAAAATTATATTCTGTATTCCAAGCAGTTCCAAAATCCTTGCATGCACTTTGCTATCCACTTTCGCATAGATATTGCTAACTCCAAGCTTTTTTAAAATTACACTGGTAAGAACGCTTACTTCGATACTATTCCCGATGGCAAGTATAACTGCATCAACGTCCTGGATACGGTTGGATTTTAGAGCTTTTTCATCTGTGCTGTTCATATTGATGGCAACACTTACCCTTCCGCTGATCTCATCTATCAAAGCCTGGTTATTATCGATGGCGATGACTTCCGCTCCTTTTTCAAATAGAGTGGCAGCAACGTTCATTCCGAACTTTCCAAGTCCTATTACTGCGAATTTTGCCATAATAACTCCTTATTTTTTAACCAATACTGATTTTTTCTTCAATGAATTTAAAATTAGATTTTTCTGAACTTGCAGAAATTGCAAATATCAAGGTAAGAGGTCCTACCCTTCCAAGATACATGAGCATTATTATTATCAATTTCCCCATATTGGAAAGAAGAGGTGTAATACCCATGGAAAGTCCTACCGTTCCAAAAGCAGAAAAAGCCTCAAATACCGTCCTTTCAAAACTGAAAGGTTCTATTAACAATAATAGAAATATCATGAGAATAAGTAATGAAACCGATGCAGCGACCAGAGCCATCACCTTTTTGATGATCCCTTCCGAGACACGTCTTTTAAAGACATTCACATCTCTATTCCCCCTGAACATGGCAAGCACAGAAACAAAAACAACAACAAAAGCCGTAGTTTTTATACCACCCCCGGTTGAACCCGGAGAAGCACCGATAAACATTAATATGGAAGAAACAAATACAGAAGCCTTGCTCATATTCGCTGTATCGATGGTGTTAAATCCTGCAGTTCTGGTTGTAACAGATTGAAAATAAGAAGCATACAGCCTGTCTGTAAAACCAAAACCTTTCATCCCTGAATTATATTCAGCAATAAAAAATCCGATAGATCCTAATAACAAAAGAACTATTGTGCAGGTAAGAACGATCTTCGAATGCAATGTAAGCCTGGTGAGTTTGAATTTATTTTGAGCACTTTTCCCTAGATCTACAAGAACAGGAAAACCTATCCCCCCGATTATTATCAGAGAAGTAATAACAAAATTAATACTGAAATTCGACCTGAATCCCATGAAGCTATTTTTGTAAAGACTGAATCCTGCATTGCAGAAAGCAGAGATGGAATGAAAAATCGAATGATAGATAGCAATATTTGAAGAAAGAGCTCCCGAATTGAATGTAAGATACAATATCAATGCTCCAAAGGCTTCAAATATAAAAGTTACGATTATGATACTTCGAACAAGTCTAATCATATCTATCCTGCTTGAACCTCCGACTACATTTTGAATAAGGCTTTCACTTTTCAAAGTCAGCTTTTGTCCCAACATAATGGCAAATGCACTGGATATAGTCATTATTCCCAAACCACCAATTTGAATTAGAAACAAGATTATAAGCTGACCGAATAGAGTGAAATGAGTTCCCGTATCATAAACTATTAATCCTGTAACACAGGTTGCTGAGGTGGAAGTAAAGAAAGCACCAATCAGAGATGTCTCTTCACCATTTACCGTTGCAGCGGGAAGCATCAATAGAAGCGCTCCAACAAAAATAGCAAGGAAGAAACTGAACAACACAAAAACGGGTGGATTATCCGAAAGTTTATCGAAAAAAGCTCCTTTACGATCTGTTACAGCAAATGAACGTATCAGAAAGTAGGTCTGTCTGCCCAGAAGATAGAACTGAGAAACCCGCTCTGAATCGACAATGAATAACCCTATACAAATAAAAAGAACATCGGGTAATAGATTCTGTATCTTTATCCGGAAACCTTCGTTAATGTACTTTATTATCAGATAAAATATCAGGAAGAATATCGTGGTGATCGTATATTTATGAATAGTTAACTGGTCTGCCTTGAAAATATTCAGAAATAAAAACTGAAAATTTATCAAGGCAAAAAGATTTAAGATAAAGAAAGCGGTTTTTTCTACTTTGTGCAAAAATTTTAAATTGTAGTTCATCTATGTTTTCCGGTTTATTTACCTTTCAGTCTGGAAGCGATATCTTCATGGATCGACTGCAAAGGCTGGTCTGCATTTATTTGTATCAACATATCTTTTTCTTTGAAGAAATCGATAACTTTATTTGTTTCATTATGAAATTTTTCGATTCTTTTGCTGATGGCTTCTTTGTTATCATCATCCCGCTGGACAAGCCCTCCCCCACACACATCACATATTCCGGGAACTTCCGGTTTCTTGAAAAGAACATTATAATCTTTTTTGCAAATTTTACAGTTCCTTCGAGCCATTAATCGCTCAATTGCTTTTTCATCCGATAGTTCAAGAAGTATTGCATAATCTATTTTAAAATTATCCATCAGGAAAATAACTTGTTCAATATTTCTGGGAAAGCCATCCAGGATGAATCCGTCCGGAGCATTATTCAATGCATCAGCGATCATTTCCAGAACAAATTTATCCGGTACAAGTTCACCGGCATCGATGTATTTTTTTACAACTATTCCGAGCTTTGTTTTTTGTTCGATATTCTTTCTGAACAGATCACCGGAAGTGACATGTTGCCAGCCGAATCTATCTGCAAGCAACTTTGCCTGTGTACCTTTTCCACTACCCTGAATCCCAATTAGGATGACATTCATTTAAACCTCATTTTATATCTCGATCTTAAGGGTTCTGCATAATTCATATAAAACCACTGAAGTGGTTAAGTGCGGGTTTGTATTACATTTCTTCCCACAGTTAATCCGGCAGCTGCCGGAAATGCTATAATACGTATTGAATTAACCCACAACTTCAGTTGTGGGAAAAGACAAACCCACAAATAAAAATTTCAACCATTTTAATGGTTTCTGAAATTTTACATAATTATGCAAAACTCACAACTCTATCTTCAACGCATCGAAAAATATTAAATCTATCTTTATCGTCAAGTTTTACATCTATTTCTAATAAAAAGTTTGACCATATTTTCTGTTTTTAAAATTTATATATTTATGAAAAAAATAATAATTACAGGTTCAAACGGTTTTGTCGGAAGTTCACTTGCCCGGAAATTTTCGTGGGAAAAATTCGATGTAACCTGTCTTGTAAGGTTCGGATCGGATACCGGACTCATTCCAAAAGAGTGCAGGATATTTCGTGTGAATTATAATAATACAGCAGAAATGCTCGAGATTATCGAAGGAAGCGATATTCTTATTCATAATGCTGCTTCTACCCGTGCAATGAACTGGAAACAATTCAAGAAAGCTAATATTGAACTTACGGAAAAAATACTAAATATTTGTAATAGTACAAAATCTTTGAAGCAATTTATTTTTATTAGCAGTCAGGCAGCAGCAGGACCTGCACAAGACGAGAAACATCCCAAAATAGAATCCAATAGATGCTTTCCTGTTACGATGTATGGAAAAAGCAAATTACTTGCAGAAAATTTAATAAAGAAAAAAGCTGAGAAATCGTGGACAATAATTCGACCTGTATCTGTTTTTGGTCCCGGAGACAAAGATTTCCTGCACTATTTTAAACTTATTAAGAAGCATCTCGCCTTACATATCGGTTTCAAAGAGAAATATATGAACCTTATCTATATCGATGATCTTATGGAAATGATTTCAAAAACAGTGGGCAATAAAAAAGCATACAACCAGATATTTTTTGCTTCAGATGGTAACAAATATACATTGAAAAAGTTCATAGAAAGCTTGAGTTCAGCTTTGAATACTTATTCCATAACGATCAGTATCCCGGAATTTATATTATACTCGATAGCGCTAACAGGTGATATTTTTTCTATCTTCAATAAAAGACCATCATTGATAAATCGTGAAAAGATAAAAGAATTGAAAGAAAATTTCTGGCTGGTGAATAATGATAAAGCAAAAAATTTATTAGGTTTTAAGCCTTCGGGAAACATCGTGCATGATCTTGAAACAACTTATAAATGGTACAAAGAAAAAGGATGGATATGACATTTTTTGAAAGTTGGAAATTAAATATGATAAATATAAAATTTAGATTGTTTATCTTCATTAATCTTCTGGTAATAATACTTTTTCCTGTAACGGCATGGTCACAAAATGATGATATTATGATAGAGACAAAAGTTGATTCGTTATCATTGGAAAAAACAGGAACAGACAGCCTGATGCAATTTGAGATTAATATAGTTGATTCCCTGCATATTACATCTGTAGAAAAAGATAGTTTGTCTGCCGAAACAATTATCGACACTGCCGGATCTGTGCTTGAAACATTAAAAAACCAACTTGATGAACATCTGGAGAATAAGCGTCAAATGCATCAAAACCTGTTCATCCCGCATTTGATCTATAGTGAAAATTTCCATTTGAAATCTCCATTCGATCCTGTTTTTCAATTCACTAAAAATGGATTTATGATAATTCCATTTGTAGTATCAAATACACATATCCTGCAGAATTATAAACCTTTTTTCAATACAAAATGCATTCGGGATAATATCTTTTTCACAGAAGATGATTACGACCTTCCTGTAGCGTTTTCCGAATCATATTTAGGACTGGGTGATTTCGATATGAATCATGTAACAGCAACTTTAAAAAAAGGAAATATTTTGGGAATAAAGAACTTGCATTTTGAAGGTGATTATATTGGACAGGACGGAGAATGGCTGGGCACAAGAGAACAATCCAGAAATTATAACATTCATCTTTTCTATGATCTTAACTGGGGAACATTCCATTTTCATCAGACAACGATAGACCAGAAAATAAATACAAATATATTGAAAGATGCTCCCGAACTTCCTGAAAAACATAAAATTAAGGAATGGATTTCTGACAGTGCTATTCTATTTGAAAACAGATTCATAAATATCGGCGGACTTATCCAGACTACAGAGATCGATACAATGGAAAGAAAATTATCCGAAATAATGTTAACAAAATCCATTAGAAGTGATGATAATCTGCTTACATTAACCTGGGAATATTTCTGGAATACATCTGCAGATTCCACATTCAATATATTTTCTTTAAACCAGAGTTCTGATATTTACAAATTGCATTTTGGGAACAGTGGTTATTATCAGGATAAGAACAACTATCTTTTATCTTCGGAGATCAGGATGAAAATGATAAAACCAATATCGGTTACGGCTAAATATTCTATACATGATGAGACGGAAAAAAATTATCTTCAACCGGAAGAAAAGAAAGGAGCCGGATTTATAATCGATATTCCCGTATTACAAATCGAAGCGATTTATGGAGCAGAGAGGATCGTCTCTCCACAGATGAATAATAACGTGGAAGGTAGATTTATCGAATTAACAAATCGATTTAATTTAAAATATAGATCATTCGAGTGTAATATCATTAATTGGAATTTATACAGAAATATAGATTTAGGAACGATTCGATATATTCCTGCCTGGCAGTCAAAAACGATAGCGGAAATTATCTATAACATGCCCCATAATAATGCTGTGAAATTAGGGTTATCTCATTTTTATACATCGGGATATAAATATACCTGCGATGCCACAGATACGATCTATAGTATGAAAAATTCAAACCTTGATGCATATATTGCATTTCAAATCACAGACAGGTTCGAGATCAAGTTGGATGCAGTAAACCTTACCAATTCCGATCACCTTTTTGCCTATCCTTCTTCTTCTGAACTTCCCGGATTTCATATTAATTTTAATGTTAAGTGGATATTTGTAAATTAGAATGGAGGAATTATGAGTTTCCAGAAAATAGTATTTTTGATTTTACTTTTAGTTATCACTTTCTTTGTGAGTATTATTGTATGTTCCGTTTTAGATCATGAAATCTTCAATATAAAAGATATTGGATTTCAATTCATAATTTTTTCAATTCTGGGAAGCTTTATTTATTTTACATCTCTACACCTTAAATTGCTTGATTCCCTGCTCGTTTCTATTTTCTTTGCCATAATTTTTGCCTTCATTTTAAAAAAGACGACAATGTTCATCACATTCGGTGGAATAATTCCGCTGCTGATCTACACTTTTTTACTTTTTATTGTCTATACAATAATTTTCAGGTCTATCTGGTTTTCCGTTAGCAGGTATCTCAGAAATATTATGTTCAGCATTGTTTCTTCATGTGGTTATTGCCTGGTTCATGTTGTAGTTCACACCTTTTTACGAATTCCATTAAAAGGAGAATTCATCCTCTATTATTTCATTAATGGTCTCAAGTTAATGGTAACATTAAGTGTTAGTTTCAGCCTTGCAGAACTTGCAATGGAAAAATTAGATAATCTATTTTTTAAAATCCCGGAAAGAATAAAGCCAGGCGATACAGAGGAAAACAATTCGTAAATCTTCAATATTCAATTCATCATAATTTTCTAATATTGAAATATACTTCCGCCGATAAATTCCTTGAGAATAGAGTTTGTGGGAACAAGGTCATCCTGGATATTATAGATATGATCAAACAATCTTATTAACCTTTTTGCTTCCATGTATTCCGAACAATATGTCGATACACTCTGAAGAAGCGGCATTGCATATTTTTTTAGAACAGCTAATTCATAAGTGAGAATACTATTGAACATGAAATCTGCATTTTCCTGAAATGGAAAAATGTTCTTATTTTCTCCTTCCCGTATGGATTCCCACATTTCCAGAGTTTGTTCAGCAGGATGTCCCCTGAATTTATGATCTCGTATTATCCTTCTAATTTTTCGGGAATCTGTGGTGGGTATCCGGTTGTGAGAATCGATATTCAGATTGTTCAATGCACTCACATATATCTTGATCTTCTGATTGAAAGGAATAGATGAAGTAAGCTTGTCGTTAAGTCCGTGAATTCCTTCCAGTATTAGAATATCATTCTCTCTTAATTGTAATTTCCTAAAACTATTTTCACGGTTTCCGGAGATAAAATTATATTTTGGGAGATCAATTTCTTTTCCTGCGAGAAGATCCTGCAGATGTCTGTTCAGCAGCTCAAGGTCAAGAGCGTTGATACTCTCAAAGTCATATTCCCCGTTTTCTTTCCTCGGAGTTATTTTTCTTGGAAGAAAATAATTATCCATTCCTACAATATGCGGATAAGTTCCGTTAACCCGTAATTGTATCGTTAATCTTTTTGCAAAGGTCGTTTTTCCCGAAGATGAAGGACCTGCAATAAGAACAATCTTTATATCTTTTTTCCATGTTATCTGGTTGGCGATATCGATGATCTTTTTTTCATGAAGAGCTTCTTCTATCTGTATCAGATTTGTGATTTTGTAATTTTTTATATATTTATTCAATGCGCTTACATTGTGAATATTCAAAATATTCAACCATTTATCATGTTCCTGGTGAGTGGCAAAAAGGGTTCTTGGAAATTTGAACTTCTTAGAAATTTTATCTTTCCCTTTTTTGGGAAATCTCAGGATTATTCCCGGAGAATGATATTTTAGATCAAAACTCTTTATTAAAGATGTATCGTCTGCAAGTTGACGTAGAAAATAATCATAATATTTTCCGCATTTATAGATATGTATATTTTTAAATTTTATATTTTTAAGAACATCTTCCTGTCCCTGTGATAAAAATATTTCCTCTGCTTCAAATGGTGAAATAAAAATATTTTCTATGGGAAGTTTTCTACTGATAATTCTTTGCATTTCCTCTTTAAGATTTTCTACATCTTCGGCAGAAAAAGTATAACCGATGATCTCACCATAAACTCCATCTCCGATAGAGTGTTCGATAACAAGTTGATTTTCTTTGGAAAAAAGATTATGGAATGCTTTGCACAAAATAAATGTAGCCGTATCCTGATAGATGAGATATCCTTCCGTTGTATTGGAAGTTATACAATTCAATTTTATGTCACGATCAATCTCGTATCTTGAATTTACATATTCAAATTCGATCTTATATGCAGCTATATTATCAGACAGGTTTTCACTCTCGATTATATCTTTTATACAAACCTGTTTTGCAAAAGCTACAGTTTTGTAATGTTTACTATCAATTTTTAATTCTACTTTAAACAAATCGACCTCCAAAATTAGAAAAGATATTTTGCAGAAATCATAATAAAAATCCTATTGATGATTTTATTTTAAGTTTTTCGAGTCAAGTTTTTATTTAGGTTAGCAACTTTATCATACATAAAATTGCTTCTTGATGAGTGAAAATATCACTCTTATCATATTGAACAGATCACAAAAAAGGTAAAATTTTTAAACATAAAATATTTTCAAATACATCTCAATTTTCTGCTCAGTAAATTGATACCTGAAAAGACTGAAGATCAAGGTGTATAAAAGAGAATTTAAGATTATTTTGATTTTCATTGACTTTAAAAACGCAGAAATAAATTACGCCTACTCGGAGGAGTAATGGATAAAAATTATTTAAGAAATATCATACAGTTTACCGGGATTATTGCAGGCTCGATATTATTTGCTATGGCTTATTCATGGTTTCTGATACCATATAAGATCGCACCGGGAGGTATTGGTGGATTATCACAGATTTTCTTTCACTTCTTTAAAATACCCGTAGGTGTCACAATGATTATGTTCAATATCCCGTTGTTCATCCTCAGTTTTATTTTTCTTGGAAAACGATTCGGTATGAGATCATTATATGGAATGTTTGCAGTATCCATTATGACAGACCTTCTAAGTTTAAAAAATCTGTATAAGTTCGGATTGATAACAGACATATCCAAATATACTTTTATAGATAAAGGTAAAACGATAATTGCCATGCTTCCTCCACAGGATATTTATCTTTCGGCAATTGCAGGTTCGGTACTGCTTGGACTCGGATTAGGAATAATATTCAGATTCCGCGGGTCCACAGGGGGAACAGATATTCCGGTTGCCTTCCTGAAGCAGAAGACAGGTGTTTCTATAGGTATGGGATACTGGATCATAGAAACATTGATAATCTTAACTGTGGGAATCGTATTTGCAGACCTGAAATTGATTATCTGGGGATATGTGAATTTATTTATTACTTCCAAGATCACAAATCTCGCAAGTGAAGGTCTCCCCTACGTTAAAGGAGTTTATATTATTTCCGAATATGTTGATGAGATAAAAGAAGAGATATATGATAAAATACGTCGCGGTGTAACGTTCATTAAAGCAGAAGGCGGTTATACGGGGAATTCATTCAATATGCTTTTTTGTGCAATGAACCGCAGGCAGGTAGCGATCCTCAGAGACATTGTTAAAGATATCGACCCGAAAGCATTTGTGCTTCTTACAGATGTTTCCGATGTGATGGGTTATGGTTTCAGAAGCAGGAATATCGATCTTTCCGGAAATTAATAATGATTTTTTCTGAAAAAAGAGATATTATCAAATTTTTTATTTGACGTAGATTTCCTGATATTATCTTCTTGTATTTAGTAGAGTAATTATTTTCTCTGAATATATTTTTAAAAGGAGTCAATATGCGTAAACGTCTTGGAGAGATCCTTCTGGAAAAAGGATACCTGAATGTGGAACAAATTGAACAAGCTCTGGAAATACAAATGAGTATCAGTAAGAAAGGGATGTGGCAATACATAGGACAGATATTGATCGAGAATGGGGTGATCACTCCATCGCAGGTTAATGAAGGTCTTGAAGCACTTGAAAGTCTTTCAAAATGATATACTAAAAAAATATTATACGCTTTCAATTCAGTTAATTTTTATGCTTCGATAAAAAATAAGAACTTTGAGGTTGTTATGATCATCTTCGAGATAGATGAAGGTAAATTTGTAAACATTGATAATGTGTTTAAATTTGAGATATTGAGCATGGAAGATAGTGATAAAGTCTTCTGGCGATTTCATGCAAAAGAAGATATTTTTTGCACAAGCAGAGAATTCGACAGCCCGCAGGAAGCTCTAACCTGGCTGAATATGACCATTGCACGTGCCAAAGGAGCAGAAGAGATAATCGGGATGTAATTCCTAATTGTAATAAAAAGTTATAATAAATTGTAGTTGAACTTTTTAATAAAATTTTTTTTTTCTAATAAAGTTTTAGAAAAAATCTTGACACAAAAAACCTCTATTAAGATAGGCGTGCGTTTCAAATAAACGTAAATAAATAAAAGGAGGGTTTCATGACTAATTTTAAACTCATCAGAACTCCGCAAGGCAGTTCTGTATAACAGGCGACTGATCCTGTTAAACCGTTGTATTCGTTCGTAGGCTTATAAAAAGCCGATAATATATACTGGTGGGATTGGTCTAATGTATAAACATGGGCAGATCCCACTATTTTTGTATCTAAAAATAATAAAATTTAATACAAAAAGCTCGAAGGGAAAAGCCCTTTCGAGCTTTTTTTTTGTAACTCATAGCTTTTACCATGTCGAATGACAAGGCCAGCTTTGAGAAAACGCAAAGCTCCTGCTTTGAGAATAATTGTTTAGATGCTGAATACTAAAAATGAGAGTATTATTATGAAAAAGATTAAATTAATCTTGAACTTTATGAAAGGCAGCAGATCGCTGTATGTTTTCTCGATAGCTGCCATTGGATTTGCTACATTTATCCGCTTTATCTGGCCTATGATATTGCGGGTAACTGTGGATTCGATAATCGGTGATAATCCTTTGCAGGTGCAGGGATGGTTTGCTCCGGCGTTTGAAAGCATATTCCTTTTTTTAGGTGGAAAGAGCATTCTTGCTCAAAGTCTTTGGATGTGCAGTCTCATCCTGATTTTACTTACCCTTTCACGTGGAATATTTTTATTCTTCAAAGGAAAATGGTCGGCAGTTGCCTCGGAATCTATAGTGCAGAATATCCGTGATAGATTGTATGATCATCTGCAATATCTGCCATTTGAATATCATGTGAAGGCAAAGACGGGAGACCTGATCCAGCGCTGTACATCGGATCTGGAAACTATCCGCAGGTTTCTTGCTATCCAGTTAGTGGAGGTGGGAAGAGCACTTTTCATGCTGGTTTTTGCACTTTCTTTCATGCTGCCGATGAATGTAAAGATGACTCTTATCTCGCTTTCGCTGGTTCCATTGATATTTGCATTTGCAGTTTTGTTCTTTATAAAAGTGAAAATAGCATTTAAAGAATCTGATGAATCGGAAGGAAGACTATCCACGGTTTTGCAGGAAAATCTTACAGGAGTACGGGTGGTTCGTGCCTTTGCCCGCCAGAAATTTGAGATAGATAAGTTCGATGGAAAAAATATAGAATATCGTGACAAAACATATCATCTCATCCGTCTTCTGGCGTGGTATTGGTCGGTATCGGATTTCTTCAGCCTCATGCAGATCGGAGCGGTTGTGATCCTGGGAACTTATTGGGCAGCAAAAGGCATCATCAGCCTGGGAACTCTGATGGCATTTTCATCTTATGTGGGAATGCTGCTCTGGCCTATCCGCCAGATGGGAAGAGTTCTTACAGATATGGGAAAAGCACAGGTCTCTGTTGAACGTATCCAGGAAATATTAGATGAACCGATAGAAGATTTGGATGAAGGTTCTTCTCTGAATAAAATAAATGGTGAGATCGAATTCAATAATGTTTCCTTCCAATATGAAGAAGGAAAACCAATATTGAAGAATGTTTCATTCAAAGCAGAAAAGGGTCAGACCATAGCCATTTTGGGTCCCACAGGTTCCGGTAAAACAACACTGATAAATCTTCTGCCCAGGTTATACGATTATCAAGGTGGTTCGATCACGATCGATGGAAAGGATATTAAATCGATATGTAAGAAATCTCTGCGCCGGAATATAGGAATCGTGCTGCAGGAGCCGTTCCTGTTTTCCAGAACTATAAAGGAGAACATCGGGCTGGCAAAGAAAAAGGCAAATGATGACGATGTCTTCCAGGCGGCGCAAATAGCCTCCATTCACGATGTGATAATAGATTTTGAGCAGGGTTATAAAACTGCTGTCGGTGAAAGAGGAGTGACTCTTTCCGGCGGACAGAAACAGCGTGTAGCCATTGCTCGAACTATCATCAATGGGAATCCTATCCTGATTTTCGATGATTCATTGAGCGCTGTGGATACGGAAACCGATGCAGCTATCAGGAAGAAATTGAAAATGCGCAGAGAGAAGGTAACTACATTTATCATTTCTCACAGGCTATCAACTCTGGCAGAAGCCGATCAGATTCTTGTGCTGGAAAATGGAGAGCTTGTTCAAAAAGGAACTCATCTTCAATTGATCGAGCAGGAAGGCTTGTATAAACGCATTTGGGCTATCCAGACTTCTCTGGAAGAAGAACTCGCTCTGGAGCAGGAAGACATTGAAACAGGAATTGATAATAATGAGAAAAAGAAAATTGTGTAAGGATGTTTCGACTCCTATGAAAGTAATTAAACTTCCGAATGTTTCGGCTTGCCGAATCTTCGGAATGTCGAGATACTCTTGCCAGACAATCGGAAGATCAGCAAGCTGAACATTCCGATGTTTTGCGTTTTGTTATTTTCATCTTAATGGAACTATCAGCTTACTGATAGCGGGAAGCTCGTAAGAGTAACGACGAGTCGAGACCAGATATAACCTCGAGTCGTCGTCTCAAGTTCCTTACGACTCGAAAGTAGTGGGTAAAAACGAGGTAAATTATGGATATATTCAAAGAACAGGAATATAATAAAAGATTTGATATAAGTTTATGGAAGAAGCTATTGCAATTCTGTAAACCATACAAAAGCAGGCTTGTGATCCTGGGATTCTTTATGATCGGTTTGGCAGGAGTGGACGTTATCTTCCCGCTGATGAGCAAGTATGCAGTCGATAACTTTGTAATTCCCGGAAAGACCGATGGGATAGTTCTATTCGGACTGATCTATTTCCTGTTGATAGCTGTGCAGGCTGCAAACATCTTTTTCTTCATCGATATAGCAGGCAAGATAGAGATGTATCTTACTTACGATATCCGAAAAAAAGGATTCCAGCATCTGCAGGAGCTTTCGTTCAACTATTACGATAAAACTCCTGTAGGCTGGCTGATGGCAAGGATGACTTCCGATAGTCAGCGGTTGGGAAGCTTCATCTCGTGGGGTATTGTGGACCTTGTCTGGGGATTCTCTTTGATGATCCTGATCTCGATAACAATGCTTATCCTGAACTGGAAATTAGCATTAGTAACCCTTACCGTTGTTCCGGTGCTGGTTGTGCTGAGCTTATATTTTCAGAAGAAGATACTTAAAGCATATCGAAAGGTAAGGAAGACAAATTCGAAAATTACCGGATCGTTCAATGAGGGAATTGCCGGAGCAAAAACCACAAAAACTCTGGTGCGGGAAGCAGAAAATCTGCGGGAATTCCAGGTGAATACTTCCGAGATGTATCGTTCATCTGTGAAGGCTGCTATTTTTTCTTCGCTTTACCTGCCGGTTGTTCTCACGCTGGGAAGCATCGGTACAGGACTTGCACTCTGGTTTGGCGGTGAAGGTGTGATGATGCAGGCAATAAGTTATGGTACTCTGGTGGCGTTCATTTCCTACACGGTACAGTTTTTTGAACCTTTGCGGGAACTGGCTCGTGTGTTTGCGGAACTGCAAAATTCACAGGCTTCTGCAGAACGGATCTTTTCGATGATAGATGAAAAACCTCAGATAACAGATAACTCTGAAGTCACCCAAAAATATGGGGATATTCTTCGATCTAAAGAGGAGAACTGGCCGAAAATAAATGGAAATATATCTTTCGAAGAAGTTACTTTCGGTTATAAAGATGGAGAAAAAGTATTGAAGAATTTCAACCTGGATATCAAAGCCGGTGAAACTATTGCTTTGGTAGGTGAAACAGGTTCAGGTAAAAGTACGATAGTGAACCTTGCCTGCCGGTTCTATGAGCCTACGAAAGGTAAGATAAAGATAGATGGAGAAGATTATCGCAGTCGTTCGATGTTGTGGCTGCATTCCAACCTGGGCTATGTTCTGCAGACTCCGCATCTATTCAGCGGTTCCATCAAAGAGAACATTGCTTATGGCAGATTGGATGCAACCGATAAAGAGATCATCGTGGCAGCAAAACTGGTGAATGCACATGAGTTCATTACAAAAATGGAAAAAGGCTACGACTCGGAAGTTGGAGAAGGCGGAGCAAAGTTATCTACCGGACAGAAACAGCTTATTTCTTTTGCTCGTGCAATTTTAGCTGATCCCAGGATATTCATTCTGGATGAAGCTACTTCGTCTGTAGATACGGAAACCGAGCAGTTGATACAGGAAGCGATACATACAGTTCTGGAAAACAGAACCAGCTTTATTATTGCACACAGACTTTCAACTATCCGTTCTGCAGATCGCATCCTGGTAATACAAAAAGGAAAAATAACCGAACAGGGAGATCATCATGAACTGCTGAAACAAAAGGGTTATTATTATAGACTTTACACGAACCAGTTCATGGAAGAGCAGGAAGAAATGCTGTTGAATGCGTAATGTAACGCAAACATCTTGTTTGCGAATTAAGCTTTTCAAAGGAAAAGCAAAAAGGCGTTCCAATGGAAAATATGGAATGAAAAAATCTAACAAAAAAAGGAGAATATTATGTTGTTTTTAATAAGTGGTGCAGCTGCAACGGGAAAGACCTCGGCAATGAAAATATTGAATGATAAACTCGAAAACTTTGAGTGCCATGATTTTGACGAAACTCCGGTAAGTTCCGGAACTCAAAGACGGAAGGTTAATGAGGATTGGATTAAGAAGGCTTTGAAAGCACAATATGAAGGAAAGGATTTTCTGCTCTCTGCCCATAGTCCTCTCGGTGAAATTTTGGCTTGTCCATCTGCCATAAAACTGAAAGGCATCAAATGTTGTGTTCTAGATTGTCACGATTTTGTAAGGACAGAACGATATTTGGCAAGAGTTCAATCCGAAGAATGGCCGCTTTGTATGGATACATTATGTTGGGCAGTTTTTCATCGTATGCACGCCAAAGATCCCGCTTGGGAACAGCGAGTGATTGTAGATAAAGAACTTCCCGAATTCGGATGGGAAAGATGGACGAACTGGAAAGCCGGTGATAAACGCTGGGATGTGAAGATCATCGATACAACCGAAAATGAAATGAATAATACTGCCGATATGGTATATGATTGGATAAAAGAAGAGAAGAACAAAAAACAAGCTCTCACACAGGAAACCAAATGGTGGCTGTAGTATTTGATCTGGTTCCCATACTCCGCCATAAAAGATCGGCGGACAAGTCCGTGTGGAAGCCAGGATTTCCGGTTGAACTTGACTCGAAAGACAAAATCGTTGAGTCGAGAACAACCGTGTTTGCAATTCTCGACTCACACTCTCCGACAGTTGCCGGATTGTTGCGAATAAAGTCTTGCTCAATCAAACTGTTTTAGATAACGAACCTTGAAAAAGGTTTACAAACAGAGGAATTCTTTCAAATGAACCATTTTCAATAGTTGGAAAATACTCTGAAAAAGTTTCTTTCAGGTTTTCCTGCATTTGACTATTTCAGAGTTAGGTAACGAACCATTGAAAAAGTTCAGCAGGAAGAAAATACTTGTAAACTTTTTCAAGGTAAGTTTGGAGTAAAATATACGCCTGTCCCGTTGAATTCTTTTCTATTCAACCGGGATGATATTTTAGAAAGAGAAACGACTTTGTCGTTTAGCAATAATCCCGATTTATCGGGACACTCCAAAAAAGAAAATATTCGCGTTTCTTAGCGTTCTGAGTGGCAAAAAAATGAGGAAAAAATGAAAAAGAAAATTGTAACATTAGTTTTAATCTTTACAGGAATAATTCTTTATTCGCTCACAATACCGTATTCGCAAACAGAATTGAAAACAGAATCGAATCATTTATCGGATTTTGTACGCATATCTCCCGATGATTCGCTGGCTATTCCTTTGCAAACCGATGTGTGGTTCTGGCACGATAAAGAAAACCTGTTTGTTCATTGCGAAGCAGAAATCGATGAGACTTTTGAGAAAGGAAAATTAGCAAATGCGGATGACTGGGTCGATTGTGATTTCTTCAGAATTCAGATCATTACAGATATGAAAAATTATTATGCTTATATGTTTAGTTCTTATCCGCTTGGAAATCAATATGACGGTATTCGCCAATCTGATATGCAAGTGGATAAAGACTGGAACAGTAACTATAAATATGAAAATATTATTTCCGATAATTTATGGAAAAGTACGATGAAAATTCCTTTAAAAGATTTACGTTTCTATGGTAATCCACCGTATAAATGGAAAATAATTTTAACTCGATATTTTGAGAAAGTCGAAGACTTTTACTCATTTCCCTACGGAACAATAGCTATGGGAAAAGATTATTTTCGTACAGCTTATGATATTACCATAAATGAGGAACTTTCCAAAAACAAGAATTACAGGATCACGCCGTATTTCATTAAAAAATACGATTTAATGGAAGAAACAGATTCCTTCGATCCTGAAAATATTGGTCTGGATTTTTCTTATAATCTTACTTCTGCCACAAAAGTTAAGATCAGCTTAAATCCTGATTATTCCGATATTCCGATGGATTCTGAAAATGATAATTATAATATTCGTTACGCCCCGAGTTTTGAGGAAAATCGTTTTTTCTTTATAGAAGACCTCGATGTCTTTGGAGTTAGCAGTAATTTATTTTATTCACGTCATATTATGCAGCCGCAATATGCTGTGAAACTTACGGGGAATTCGGAAAATTTCTCTTACGGTTTTCTTTCCGCAATGGATAAACAAGTTTCGGAAGATGGTGAGATTATTAATTCAGATGATATTTATAATATACTCGCATTCAAACCGAAATGGGAAGATCTTTCCATTCAAATGACGCTGCTGAACAGGATGAACAAAGATTATCACAACGAAGTTTTGGTCATAAATCCAAATTGGGAATTTATGAAAAACCATTCTGTTTGGGGTGAGATAGATTTCACTTTGAAAGATGTTTCCGATATTGAAAAAGAAAAAGGATATGCAGTGTATTGCGGGTATAATGGGAAAAAGAGTGATGTTAACTGGTCATTAAACGGTTCTCGTATGAGCGTAAATTATAATGCGGATATGGGACGGGTTTTTGAAACCAATTTCACTTCATTAAACGCAAATGTCTGGCAAAACAGCGAACCAAACGGAAAGATTATAAAAAAGTTCGGTTCGAGTATCTGGCTTCATAAAGCTTTTAAAAACGGTAGTAATGAAATGCTCGAACAAAATGGTGGTCTGAATTTCTGGGCAAATTCACCTCACAAAATAAATTTCAGTATTAACGGAAATATCGGGCAGGAAAGTCTTAATGATTCTATTTATACATGGGATAATATTTATGCAGGAATCAGAACCTGGAAAATTTCCTGGTTAAACGTATGGATCAGTGGCAGCACAGGT